>JACRBO010000660.1 GCA_016219235.1 Chloroflexota bacterium | reverse complement strand
CATTGTTGAAGGTGTTGATCGAGAAGTCCTCCGGCGCGCCGGGGCCGCCTGCTAAAATATCGCGCCCGTAGTATTGAAACTCGCGTTCAGCCGAGACCTGGTGCGCCAGCAAATCTTTGATGGTCCACACGGCGCCATCGGTGTAAAGGGTTGTCGACCACTGGGCGTCAGTCAGGGCTTCGAAGATGGCTAACAACTTGTCGCCTTCGTCGCGCAGGCGCTTTTGAATCAGTTGGTGCCGGTCGCTGAGTTGATCGGTCACGTGCTCGTCCTCCCGGTTTTGGCTGCGTCAATTGTACTACAAGACGAACGTAGACCTCGGAGGTTTTGATCACTGCAACTATCGATCGCTTGCGCACAAAACCTCCGAGGTCTTATTTGAGAGTCCGCCCGCCGTCGATGACCAGCGTGTGTCCGGTCATGAACTCGCTGCGCACACACAACAGCACCACGTCGGTCACATCATCGATCGAACCGGTGCGCTTCAGCGGCACGCTGGCATCGGTGGTGCGCTGCCAGCGCTCAGCGGTCCAATCGGGCGGTTTGATGATCGGGCCAGGCGCGATGGCGTTGACGCGAATCTGCGGGGCTAAGGCCAGCGCCAGCGTTTCCGTCATTGCCACGAGTCCCGTTTTGCTGATGGTGTGCGTGATGTAGCCCGGCCACGGTTTCAGTGCGGCGGTGTCGGCAATGTTGATGATCACGCCGGGCCGTCGGGCGGCGATCAACCATCGGGCGGCGGCTTGCGCGATGAAAAATGGCCCGCGCAAATTCGTGTTGATCACGCGCTCCCAATCGTCGAGCGTCACGTCCAACACGGGCTTGCGTTCCATGATCGCAGCGTTGTTCACGAGGATGTCGATGTGATCGAAGTCGCGGCGTAAGGCCGAAAACAATTCATCGATCGAAGCCGCGTCGCTTTGATCACACGCATACGCGGCCGCGCGCCCCCCCGATTGTTCGATCTCGGCGACCGTGGCCCGCGCCTGATCGGCCGAAGTGTGATAAGTGACAATCACCTCCGCGCCGGCCCGCGCTAACGCCACTGCGATCGCTTTCCCCACGCGCCGTGCGCCGCCGGTAACTAATGCAACCTGGTTGTGAATGTCCACAACTGTCCTCCCCTGAAAACGTGCTGCGTACTGCGTAATCAAATTACGCAGTACGCAGCACGCATTACGCCGTTCCTTCACTTCTTAAAGAAATTGCTCACGATAAACCACACATTGGCCGGACGCTCGGCCAGGCGGCGCATGAAATACGGATACCATTCGGTGCCGTAGGGCACATACACGCGCACCGCATAGCCGTCGGCGGCCAGTTCTTGCTGCAAGTCGCGGCGAATGCCGTTGAGCATCTGAAACTCAAATTCGTCGCGCGGCACCATTTCATCGGCCGCAAACTGACGCGTCGCATCGATCATCTTGGCATCGTGCGTGGCCAGCGCGCCGCGCGTGCCTTTGGCGCGGGCCGGGGCGCTGAGCAGCATCTTCATCAGGCGCACGAAACTGGCATCGACATCAGCCTTCCTGGGGAAGGCGTGAAGGGCTGGTTCTTTGTAAGCACCTTTGCACAGGCGGACGTGTGCGCCTTCCTGGCACAGAGCGGCGATGTCGGCCTCGCTGCGGTACAGATACGATTGAATGACGATGCCGACGTTGCCGTATTCGCGCGCCAGCGAACGATAAATGGCCAGTGTCCGATCGGTGTATTCGGTCGATTCCATATCGATGCGGACGCGCGTGCCCACTGCTTTGGCCCTGGCCACGATGCGGGCCACATTTTCGCGGCAAACGTCATCGCCCAAATCGAGGCCCAGCGCCGTCAATTTCACCGACACGTGCGATTGCAGGCCGCTAGCGCCGATGGCGTCCAGCACGCTCACATAGTCATCGGCGGCGCGGCGGGCGTCATCGAGCGTTTCGACGTTCTCGCCCAGATGATCGAGCGTGGCGACGATGCCTTGCGCGTTCAACTCGCGAATCGCGGCGATGGCGTCGTCGATGGTTTCGCCGGCGACAAAGCGCCGCGCGGCCCGCCGGGCGAACCCCCAACGGGTGGCGGTGCTCCGCAGCGTTTTGTTGCGAGATAGCCACAACAGTATGGATCGAAACATGGGCAAACTCCTGAAGAGAGAATTCAGATCAATTTTTCGGAGGTAATCGAGAGGTGGTGCGCTTGTCGGGTGCCGGGTGATGTGCGGCAGGGTTATTGTACCGTGACGTGTGCCGGTTGCCTACTAGCACTTGGCGCATGCCAGCCGTGACAAATGACACGGCGTGTCGCTGACACGGCGTGCATTTGACTTGACTCGCACTCCATTCTATACTGTGCAGTGTTGCAGCGTCAATCACGACTCATTTCCAGAAGGAGCAGAGACGATGACTCAACAAACAAAGCCAGGCTTCATTCAACAGGTCAAGATGTTTGTCGCAATCGGCAAATCCCTGGCCGCCAGCTATCTGGGCTGGAGTCTCTTGATCGCGTTGGGCGTTGGCTTGCTGATCGGATGGTTTTTGTTGGGCTGGGTCATTGCACCCGTGCAGTTCACCGACGCCAAACCGTCTAGCCTGAGTGCGCAATATCAGGAAGTTCACCTGGGCTACGTTGCGGACTCGTTTGCGGCCGGCAATACCAAAGTTGACGACCTGGCGACGCGGCTGGGTGAGGGCTGGTCTAAGCAGCAGGTGATTGATCGCCTGGATAGCATGATTAAGGCGGGCCGGCCGGGGGCCGATCGGCTGACCAAGTTGCGCGATGCATTGGCCTTGTACCCGCGCGAGATTGGCCCTTCGACCGCTCCGGCGCCCTCCAGTACCCTGGGGTTGATTTTGCTGGCATTGCTGGTGGTCGTTGGGCTTGGGCTGTTGCTCGCGCGGCGACGCCCGGCGCATGGGACGCCGTCGCCCGAATATCGTCAGCCGCACACCGGTATTGCCGCGACGGATGAACTGGCGGAAGGCGTGGAACAAGCGCCACTACCGGTGATGCCGGTGAGTTACGCCGCCGGCGCCGCGCGACCGGTCGCCAAGACCGACTGGACCGGTGAAGAGCGCCCGCCGCTCTCGCAATACAAGACGGTGTACGCCATCGGCGACGATCGCTACGATATGTCTTTCAGTATTGAGAATGAAGGCGGTGATTTTCTGGGCGAATGCGGCGTGGGCATCAGCGAGACCGTTGGCAGCGGCAGTCCCAGCAAAGCCACCGCGCTGGAAGTGTGGTTGTTTGACAAGAATGACATTCGCACGCTGACCAAAGTGCTGATGAGCGAACAGTGCTACAACGACGCGGCCTTGCGCGCGAAACTGGCGCCTAAGGGCGAAGCAGTGCTGGTGCAGGCCGGTGACGTCGTGCCGCTGGTCACGCAGACGCTAAAGATCAACGCACGAATTGACGACGTAGTGTATGGCGACAGCAGCAAGAGTTACTTCCAGCAGATGACGATTCAGATCGGCGCGTGGAGTCTGGCCGCCTAAAGGAGTAGTGGTCATGCCTCAATCGACTCCCCCCGGCCGCGGCCGCGATCTCAGACTGTTTGGCTCTGTGCTCCGGCAGTTGGCGGCCAGTTACCTGGGCCTTG
>JACRBO010000667.1 GCA_016219235.1 Chloroflexota bacterium | reverse complement strand
GATATCCGCGCCATCGAGCGCGGCGATCTGTTTTACTTTGACCCGCGCGATCTGCTGCAACTGGGCGCGAAGCTGCCCAGGACCATCTCCGGGGCGTGGTCGCACTATCTGCGTTATTTGAAGGACATGACCCTGTTTGATTTTATCTGGTCCCTGTCCGAGGCCCTGCCCGCCGGATTTTACGACAGCCAGGCGCTGGGGCGCTACATCCACCATGCCATCACGACTCACGGTGGCACCGATCATTTTGACCGGCTCAAGCGCGATCTCTATATCATCGCTACCGATCTGGACACGGGGCAGCGCGCCGTGTTCGGGCGCGACAGCAATCAAAATGTGCCGATCTCGCTGGCCGTGGCCGCGTCGACCGCTGTGCCCATTCTCTACAAGCCGGTGCGCATCGCCGATCACGATTACATCGATGGCAGCGTGCGCGGCAATGCCAGCCTCGATCTGGCGATCGAGCACGGCGCGACGTTGATCATCTGCATCAATCCGCTGGTGCCCTTCGACAACGGTGATCGCATGTCGATTCCGTTCTTCGGTCCCGATGGCGGCCTGCTCGGCGATAAAGGCTTTACGGCCGTCGCGTCGCAGGTGACGCGCATTCAAACGCATTCCGGCCTGCTGTATCACATCAAGCAGCTGCGCAAGACGCACCCGGAAGTGGACATCGTGCTGGTGGAGCCGGACGGCAAAGACCACGAGATGTCGTTCTACAACATCATGCGATACAGCACGCGCCTTACGGTGGCCCGGCATGGGTTTGAAACGGTGACGGTGAAACTCGCGGAGAACTACACGTATTACGCCGATTTATTGAGCCGACACGGCATCGTCCTGAATCAACGCCTGGTCGATGCGGAACTGACCGAACTTCAACGGTCAAACTATGATCCGATCGTGCTGCGCCGCATTCTGGAAAACAGCCCCGCCCCTCGCAAGCAATTGGCCCTGCCTGCGCCCGCATCGCAAGACACGGCGGACAGTAGTCCGGCAGACGCCAGCCCGGCGGCTTCGCTCAAGCAACTGAATCAGACACTGGCTAAATTGGATGAGGTACTGGCAAAGTTGTCAGAAGCGAAACCGTCACCGAATGCCAACGGGCGCCAGTAGGTAAAGAGACTCATCGAGGTTTTAACGCGATTAACGGCTGAAGCCACCGCCGATTATCCGTACTGCTTCTTACGCCTGGCGCTTCACGCACTCACCAACTCGCCTGATCGCTGGCTCGCCCTCTGCCCTCGCACAAATACGTGCTGCGCGTGATAGTGCCGGCTCGATCGCCAACCGATCATGCGCAGGAAGGCATAATCCAGCGCCGCCGACGTAGCCGCTCCGATGATGGGCACAGCGCGCGGCAGCCAGCTCGTCACGATCTTGGCCGCTAACTGTTCGGAAATGCGTTTCAGCAAATAGCGCTCCACCAGTTTTCCACCAACCTCCACGCCCACTTTTTGCGCCAGGCGCGGCGCGATCTGATCGATGGTGATCTCCGCGCCGATGGACGCGCCCAACGCCAGCAGTAGCGGTACTGCTTCGCCGCGCTTGTCTTCGATCTCGGTGAAACCATACGTGAGCGCGTGCCGCCGCACCAAGCCCACGGTCGCCGCCACCAGCATCGGCACATCCAGCGCGATGCCGGGAATCCCGATCGAACCAGCGCCCGCGCCCGCCGTCGCCGCCAACAGCTGCGCTTTACGCGTGTAATCCCTCGCGACGTGATCGAGCACTGCGATGCCCAGCCGCTCGTCGAAAAAATCGATCGGCTGGCGCAGATTCAGCGTACGACCCGATAGATCGTTGACGCGCGCCACGATGTCGTCGACATCAGGCTTGACAAAAGGCACTACGCCTGTGCCCTTCACCACGGCCAGTTCCAACGTGTGATACAGCTGATCAGTTACTTTCTGGCGGACGTTCATAGTGCAACCTTACAACCTTGCGCGCAATTCCTATTCAAATTAGCTGAAATCACTTTACTAAAACGCTCCCGCTGGATTGCCAAATCCAGCGGAAATTCAGCGGATTTGGCAATCCGCTGTGAGCAACCATGTAAACTAATCAAAGTTAACCTGAATAATCTGACAGCAGCGAAGGCTCCGTACGCAGCCTCCCTTTGGGACACGCCGTCGGTTTCACAGCCCCGGCGTACTCAGCGGTGAGGTTGGCGGCGTCGGCAGCACAGGCGTCTCGGTGGGCGGTGGCGGCAGCGTAACAGTCGGTTCAAGCGTGGGCGTCGCCGTCGGTGGCACTTCGACAGTCGGCGTGACGGGTGGCTCCGGCGTATCGGTCGGAATCGGTAGCGGGGTCCACGTCGGCGTAGGCGGCGGCGTATCTGACGGTGTCACAACGATCGGTGTGGGTGTCCACGTAAGCGATGGCAGCGGCGTCCACGTAAGCGTGGGCGGGGGCAGCGTCCATGTCGGCGCGGGCAGCGCGTAAGGCACGTACAGTCGCTGACCCTGATAGATCACCGTCGAAGTCAGGCAGTTGTACTGAATCAGCCAGGTGATGGGGACGTTGTATCGCGCCGACAGCCTGGACAGCGTATCCCCCCACTGCACGATGTAAGTCGGCCAGCCCGGCGGCGGATAACAATTGACCGGGTAGCGCGTTGGCGCGCGCGTCGGCGCGGTCGACGGCACGTACAACCATTGCATGGCCTGCGACGGCAGCCGATCCAGACAATTCACTTGAATTAGCAAATCGACGGTCGTGTTGTATTGCTGCGCCAACAACGGGAGCGGCGTCTGCGCCTGACTGTAAAAGACCTGCACCCAGCCGGCGGGCGGCTCCGGACACATCGGTGTCGGGGTGAGGGTTGGTGTGGGTGTCGGCGTGATCGTTTCAGTTGCGATCGGTGTCGAGCCGCCCGGAGTCAGCGAATTAGGCGGCGCCACCTGCGTCCCGATCGGTGTATGCAAGACGACGGCCATCAACGTGCCGATCGGGCTGGGGAGGCCGATCGGGTTGAGGTTACGATCATTGATCGTGAGGATGAAAGCGCTCAGCAACGTCAACAGGACGATCGCGCTGATCGCTACGGCTTGCACGGGCTGTGAGACGGCGCGCGGGTTCATGCCGTCATTCCGTTGTGATTGGCGTTCAGCGGCATCACAAACGTAAAGGTCGAGCCGACGCCCATCTCGCTGTCGACCCAGATGCGGCCGCCCTGCGCTTCAACGAGTGTCCTGGAAATAGACAGCCCGACGCCCGTTTCACCCAGGCCCTGCACCAGCGGATGATCGGCGCGGTACATCCGGTTGAAGGCGCGCTGCCGATCTTCCGGCGCGATGCCCCCGCCCCGATCGGTCACGCTAAACAATAGAAAATCGGGCATTTCCACCGGCACTTGTGCGCGCACCACAATCTCGCTGTTGTTGGGCGAGCACAGCGCGGCATTGGATAACAAATGCTTGATGATCTGGTGCAGGCTGTCGCGATCGGCCTGCAAGCGCGGCAGCGGCTCTGCCAGTTCGATGCGCACCGACAGTTCGCGTTCGCGCATCAGACCGGCGGCGGCCATCACCGTTTCCTCGATCGCTTTGGCCACATCCACCGGTTCCGGCTCGATCTTGAGTTGGCCGGTATCGATTGCCGTCAGGCCGATCAAGTCGCCCAGCATGCCGTCCATACGCTCGATGTTGGCTTTGACGCGCTGCAAGAACTGGCGCTGCATCGCACCCAGAATGCCCACCGACTCGCCCAACAGCAGATCGGTGTAGCCGGTGATCGACGTCATGGGTGTGCGCAGTTCCTGCACGATCGAAGCCAGCACTTCACGTTGATGCTCAAGTTCACCCTCGACCGGCTGACTGCGCTCGATCGATTGATCGGCGCCCGCCAGTTGATCGGCCTGCGCGGCGAGTTGCTGGCGCGCTTCGATCATCTGCGCTTCCAATTTGTTTTGCAGAACCGTCAGGCTCGCTACTTCAGCCTGTTGATCGTTCAGGGCGCTTTCCAGCCGCGCGCGTTCCTCAGCCATAGTCTGCAACTGTTGCTGCCAGCGAGCGTCTTCTGTGCCGCGCTGCGCAGCGAGTTCTTCCTGCAACTTCGCCAGCGAAGCCAATCGGATCGAGGCGCTTTGCGCTTCGGTCTGCGCAGTGCGCAACGCCGTTTCCAGCGCCAGGCGGCGCTGCGTGGCCTCGGTCTCGATCTTGCGCACGGCGTGTTCCAGGTCTTCGGCTCGCGCCGCCAGGTGTCGGCTGTAGTGCGTGACGGCCAGAGCCGAAGCCAGTCGATCGCACACCGCATCGGCGCGCTCCACATCCACCGTCGTCCACTCGCGGCCGCTGGTGGAATTGCCCAGCAGCACTAGACCCAGCGACTGCGTGTCGTCGATCAAGGGCGCAACCAGGAGGGGGCCGGTCACGAATGAACCCATCAGGCCAAACACTTCAGCCAGCTCCAGTGCGGCTTCGCTCTTGCTGACGATCACCGCATGTCCACGATCAACCGCGCGTTGCAGCGAGGGCTGCTGGTTCACGGCCAGGCGCGCGCCCAGCGACGGCGCTGCGCCCGGATGATGAATCGCGCTCAGTTCGATCATAGGACTGTCGGGGGCGCGCAGGCCAATCGCGACAATATCGGCCTGAAACACCGCCGCCAGCCGGGCCGCGATCTGTTGCAAGGTCAGTGGTACATCGGCTTTAGGCGTCAACGACTGAATCGCCGCCGTGGCCTGCCACAGCGGATCGGAAAGGTCAAAGGCAGGCGCGATCGTCGATTCAGCGGCCACCGGCGTGGCCGCCGAGCGCGCTTCATCGATCACGGTAAGTTGATAGACCACCACCACCAACATCGGATACGCGGCCAATTGCGCCAGACGCACCCAGGCAGCGATGTGTGTGCCCGCCAGCGGGCGCGCAAATTGCAAAGCATGACCAAGGGCCAGAAACACGAAGGCGGCCAGTGCCGCACCCGACACCTGCACTGCATCCGCAGCGCGGTGCAAGTGTCGGGGTCGCGGGCCGATCGAGCTGGCGAGAGCCGCTACACTGGCAATCGCCAGCGACCACACTTGCCAGATCGTCTCTTGTGAGGTCGCCGGATACAAGCCGTTCGACGCTTGCGCCCACCACTCTCCGGCCATGACGGCGTAGGCAATTGCCGCCGCCATCGAATTGACGATTAGCAAGCCCACACCCAACTGCGCGCGTTGGCGCAGCAACGGCACAAACGCCCACGCCAGAAAACCCAGGCTGACCAGATCGATGGCGCGTTCCAGCGGCGGTGTGACCGCCGTCGCCAGCACCACGTCGGGCGGAATGCCCTGCAAACTCAGCAGCGCCACGACAATCAGGGCCAGGCGGCCGATCAGCACCACCGTGCCCGTGATGGCAAACTGGCGCAGCGGCAGCGACCAGCCTGTGCGGCGCGCGCGCAACATCGCAAAGCCCAGCATCGCTTCCAGCGCAAACAGGACGATCAGATGAAAGACCAGATCGCCGGGCGGGCGCGTCAAGAGTTCGATCGCTTGCGTCAAAATATCAAACATGGTGCTCACGATTATACAACTTTGAAAGACGGCAAGCAATTCGAGTATAATGCGTTGGCTCCACTCAAAACGGCTTGCTCACGCCAAACCGCCAAGTCGAAAAGATGATTATCAAGATCTTTTGCGTTACCTGTGGCGCCACGCGCGGCTAGTGTTGACTGCTCCCGACGGATTGCCAAATCCATCGGCCATACCGGCGGATTTGACAATCCGCCGGGAGCGTTGCCGGGATCGATTTCCGCCAGGCTCGGAAGAGCCAAATACTTTCATGAGGATGATTATGAAAGCCAGTCTCTTTCACCATCACGGCGGTTCGGAAGTGCTGGAGTACGCAGATATGCCTACGCCCGAACCTGGGCCGGGCGAAGTGCAAGTTAAAATCGCGGCGGCGGCGATGAACCGGCTGGATGTGTGGGTGCGCAACGGCTGGCCCGGTATCCGTCTGACCTATCCGCACATCCCCGGCGCGGACGGCGCGGGCATCATCAGCGCCATCGGCGCTGGTGTGACCAACGTGACCGTCGGTGATCGCGTCGTCATCAACAGCAACCTCAGCGATGGCACGTGCGATTTCTGCGCGCGCGGCTTCGACAATCAGTGCGAGCGATGGGGTTTGCTGGGTGAAACGCGGCGCGGCACGTACGCGGACTACGTCGTCGTGCCCGATCGGAACGTGCTGGCCCTCCCGGCCGATTTCCCGTTCGATCGGGCGGCGGCGGCTTCGCTGGTATTCCTGACCGCGTGGCACAGTTTGATCACACGCGGACAATTGCAGGCCGGCGAGCGTGTGTTGATCGTGGGCGCAGGCGGCGGCGTCAACACCGCG
>JACRBO010000664.1 GCA_016219235.1 Chloroflexota bacterium | reverse complement strand
TCGGCCATGCGCGCCAGCGTGGCGTGCAGCGTCTGAATTTCGTCGATGCCGTCGATGGACTGCGCCAGCGCGGCGAAGTCGCCTTGCCCGGCCCGCGCGGCTTGCGCGTCGAGCTGCTGCAGCGGGCGAATGATACGCCGCGCGCCAAAGACGATGGCGACGATGGCAATGAGGAAAGCGGGGATCAACAGCAGCGGCGTGAGCAGCGACGTGCGCAGCAGCGGATTGACTACGTCCTCCCACGGTTCGGCCACGATGAGGCCCCAGCCGGTATCGGGCACGGGCGCATACGCCACGACCCACTCCACCCGATCGGGATCGGTGACGAAGACGGCCGCACTGTCGCCGCGCAGCGAACGACTGATGGCCGGCGCAAACACCTCGGGCGCGTTGAAGTGAATGGGCATGGGGTCGGCATGATAGAGCGGCTGCGCTTGCGCGTCGACGAGCAGCACATGCAGGCGCGATGTGCCCGACATGGCGTCGTCCAACACCGGCAGTTCCAGTTCACGCGTCGACAGGACATTGTAGGCCGCCAGCGCGCCGTCGGTCGATCGGGCTTGCGCCAGCACGCGCCCGTCTGGCAGCGTGATCAGGCTGCGCGTTGACGTTAAGGTCGTGCCATCATCGACGGCCACGCCGTCCTCAAAATCGAACTGGGCCAGATCGAGGCGGCGCACTGCTTCACGCGGCGAGGTGAGGGCGGCGGCTTCGGCCAGCGCGCGTAGTTTGGTCAGGTGGTGGTCAACGCGTTCGGCCAGACTCAGCGCGGCTTCACGCACGACCTGCGCGTTGTGCATCGCGATCATGTGCCGCATCTCATTCTGGTGCAGCGTCGTCGCACCGATGGCAAAGATGACGAGCAGCAGCGTCAGCGGCAAAATGGCGATGAGGATGAGGCCGGGCAACAGGCCGCGCAGCTTAGGTTGTTTCATCGGCAGTGATCCAGCCCAACTGCACGGCGCGCATCACAGCCTCGGTGCGAGTGGCGACGTGCAGTTTGCCGAAGATGTTGGCCAGGTGGCCCTGCACGGTGCGATCGCTGACGCTGAGCTGTGCGCCGATGGCTTTATTCGTGAAGCCGCGCGCGGCCAGTTTCAGCACGTCCAGTTCGCGGGGCGTGAGTGATTCGATCGGTCGGGTGTCCGCTTGACCTGCCAACTGCGTCATCAATTTGCGGGCGATGGTGGGATCGAGCACGGATTTGCCGTCGTGCACGTCGCGCACCGCGCGGATGAGGTCGTCGGCGTCGGCGGTCTTGAGCACGTAGCCGTTGGCGCCCGCTTGCAGCACGGCCAGCACATAGGGATCGTCGTCGTAGGCGGTGAGGATCAACAGCCCGATCGGCCAGTGCTGCGATCGAACGTGGCGACACACGTCGATGCCGCTGCGTTTGGGCATCTGAATGTCCAGCACGGCCACATCGGGTCGCAGCTGATCGATCAGGGCGATGGCCTCTTCGCCGTTGGCCGCTTCCGCGATCACGTCGAGGTCGCCGGCTTCGAGCAGGATGTCGCGGATGCCTTTGCGCACGACGGCGTGATCGTCGGCGAGGAGGACACGAATGGGACTTTCAGCCATAGGTCGCTCAATCCATCTCCAGTGAAGGTGGAACGAATCATCCAGAGTCAGTTTACCAGCAAACTGATGATCGTGAAACAGCGGTCAGCCCGATGAGCGGCCTACGGGTTTAGCGGCAATACTGTTTAGATAAACCAGCAGAGGCGGCTCCCACGCCGCCGGGCATGGGAGCCCGGCCCGCTAACTAAACGTATTGGGTCAAGCGGCGAACATTCTGCGGCGACCCCGATCAGACCTTAGTCCGAAGCGCGCCCCGTCACTTCAGACCAACGTCCCTTCTAAATTGCTACGCCGTAACCTTCGCACCGGTGTCTCGACTTTGAAGGCAACACCATTCTAGCGGAGGATAAGTCAATGAACACCAAACAATCGAAGTGGATGATCGGTCTGAGTGCAGTTGTGTTGATGGCTCTGAGCGCCGTGCCCGCACTGGCGCGCTTCACGGAGCCGGGCGAGAGCGGCGGTTTTACCCGCCGGGATAAACAGGTGCAGACAGAGCGCACAGTCGAGTCGGAGCGCGCGACCGAGTCGGCGCGCGCGACCGAATCTGCTCAGCCAGTTGCACCCATGATCGTGTTCGTGCCACAACCGGCCACGGTAACGGTATACGCTGGACCGGTCGCGCCAGCCGCCGGAGTTGAAGATCGATCGGGCCAGCCCGAAGCCGAGAAGCCGGAGGTTGAGAAGTCGGAAACCTCACCCCAGGTCGTCGCCCTGCCCGAAACGAAGATCGAGTCCGCACCGGCCAAAGTGGTCGAAGTTGAACACGGCCCGGAAGTCGAGTTCAAGGGTACTGTTCAATCGATCAGCGGGATCAGCCCGACGTTGACGCTGATGGTCAGCGGGCGCGTCGTCACCACGACCGCGCAGACCGCCTTCCTCACGCCCATCAACATGGGCGACTTCATCGAAGTGGATGGCTTCCTGCAGGCCGATCAATCGGTGTGGGCCAAAAAGCTGAAGCTGGAAGACAACCCGCTGGTGGAGCTGGAAGTTGAGTTTCGCGGGCGTGTCACGGCGCTGCCCAACGATCCCAACTGGCTGGGTCAGTGGGTGGTGGGCCAGTACACCATCACCGTCGATGGCAGCACCGAGCTCGACACGCGGCGCGGCCTGCCCGCCATCGGCGCTGTCACCGAAGTGAAAGCCTATCGCCAACCCGACAATTCGCTGCTCGCGGCGCGCGTCAAGATCGAAGATGAAGGCGAGTTCCAGAACGAAGCCGAATTCAAAGGCGCGATCAGCAATCTCACCGGCAGCGGCCCGTATAGCATGACGGTGGCCGGCCACAGCGTTACCACCGATGCTCAGACCGTCATCGACGGCGCACTGGCCAACGGTCTTCTGGTGGAAGTGAGCGGCTCAGTGCAAGCTAACGGCGCCGTGCTGGCCGCGCGCATTCACATCGAAGACCCGGTGGCGGACGAGCTGCAATTCACAGCGCATATCACGGCCATGCCCGGCAACTTCAGCGGCACGTGGACGTTCGACAACGGGCAGACCGTGACTGCCGATGCCAGTACCCTGATCGATCAGAGCCGGGGCGCGGCGCAAGTGGGTGCATTGGTGGAAGTGAAAGCGTTAAAGCAAGCCGACAATTCGTGGCTGGCCGTGCGGATACAGGTAGAAGACAATTAAGCGATTGACAGGTTAAGGGGAACTGGCCGCGAAGTTTTCAATTCGCGGCCAGTTGCACGTCATCAGAGTGGTCTCGGAAAGTCGGTGATGTGAGCCGATATCGTGGGTCTGG
>JACRBO010000663.1 GCA_016219235.1 Chloroflexota bacterium | reverse complement strand
GGTGGCGTTGATTATCGGGCTAAGGTAAAATGCGGCATCTTGTTCGATGAGGATGTTCCATGAATCAGGTTGATCTGCACATGCACAGTACCGCGTCCGATGGCGTGCTGCGGCCCGCCGAAGTCGTGCGCCTGGCGCACGCACGCGGTTTGAAAACGATCGCCTTAACGGATCACGACACCACCGATGGGCTGCGCGAAGCGATCGAGACCGGACAGGCCGTGGGGATCGAAGTCATCGGCGGCCTGGAAATCAACAGCGAGACCGACATCGGCCATATGGATTTTCTGGCCTATGGCTGCGATGTTGAGAATGCCGCGTTTCAAGAGCAATTGCTGGAGATTCGTGATGCGCGCGTGGGCCGCGCCAAGGGCATGGTGAAGAAGTTAGCCGAACTGGGCGTGCCCGTGCAGTGGGATCGCGTGCTCTTTTTCGCGGGTGACGCACAATCGATCGCACGGCCGCACGTGGCGCGGGCACTGGTGGAAGCAGGTCACGTTGCGTCGACGAAAGAAGCGTTTGACAAGTACCTGGAAGACGGCGGCCCGGCCTACGTGCATCGCCTTGAATTGAAGCCCAAAGAAGTGATCGACGTGATCCATCAGGCGGGCGGCGTCATCGTGCTGGCGCATCCCGGCCATGCGCACACGACGCATCTCATTCCTCTGCTGGCTGAACTTGGCTTAGATGGGGTCGAGGTGTACTACTTCGAGCACAGCGACGAGCAGAAGGCCGAACTGCTGGAGTTAGCGAATCAACATGACTTGATCGTCACAGGTGGCAGCGACTTCCACGGGGATGCCACGCACGCCGAGTTGGGGTCGGTGCCGGTACCCGATGAAGTGGTGGGGCGATTAAAAGACCGGATCGAATATCGGCGCGAGCGTGGTGCGTGAACGTGGTGCGTGGTGCGTGGTGCGTGAACAATTCTGTTTCACGCATCCTGCATCACGCATCTTGCATCTTGCATCACATCTTGATCACGGGTAAGTCCAACAGCAAAACCTCAACCACCAGCCGCGCCGTCGCGTTGCGATCGAGTTGCCACACTGCGCGTCCACACGCTTCGGCGGCGGCGGTGGACTGCTCCACCGTGACGTGTTGCGCCAGCGCGCGGATGTGCTCGACCCGATCGAGGTTGACTAATTCCGCGGCGCTGCCGCTGGCCGCCAGCAGCACATCGCGCCACCACGTGCGCCATAGATCGAGCGTGGCGCGTGTTCGATCGTCCTTCTTCGTGAGCGTCTCCGCATATGCAAAGCGCGCCACCCGATCGGCTTTCAACAGCTGCGCAAGATCATCGAGGGCGGTGGCTCGCGCTTCCAGGATTGACTGATCTTGCGAAGCCGTGACCGCCCAGCCCAATCGTCCGCCCGACAAATGCGCCAGCAGATTAGCTTGGTCACCTGGCACGTTCCAGCGTGTCATCAACGCCTCGCGCACTTGCGCCAGCGTCAATGGCCGCAGCGCGATCTGCTGACACCGCGACACGATGGTGGGCAGCAGCAATTCGGGATCGGCCGCCAGCACGATCAGCACGGCATAGGCCGGCGGCTCTTCCAATGTCTTGAGCAGCGCGTTTTGGGCTTCAACGGTGGCCGTCTCAAATTGATCGAAGATCGCCACGCGATAGCGACCCTCAAACGGCGACAACGCCAGATCGTGTTGCAGCGCGCGGACTTGATCGATCTTGAGGCTGCGGCCGTCCGGCGCGATGAACTGCACATCGGGGTGCTTATCGGCCGTCATCAGGCGGCAGGCGCGGCACGTGCCGCACGGTCGATCGTCGGCTGAGGTGCAATTGAGAGCCGGCGCCAATGCGCGCGCCAACGTGGTCTTGCCGATGTGCGCCGGCCCACTGATAAGATAGGCGTGGGCCGGCCGCTGTTCATGCACGGCACGCTCGAGATTGGCAACCGCCCAATCGTGTCCGATCACGGGCCAACTGGAAGGGGTCATAGCGTCATTATACCAAACCCGATCACAATCAGCGCGACCGCGGCCTGCCCTCGATCGCGCCGCACGCTCGAGCGGTTTGGCCGTATAATGGCCTCGTTATGATTCAGGCCTGTACAGGCACAAAGGAGCATCAGCATGAAACAGATTGATCGATTGATCGTGATGATCGCGGTGGTGGTTATGGCGGTCGCGTGTGGTGCGCCCACCACGCCCACGCCCGCCGGGCCGCATGTCGTGTTGACACCCGGCCAGTTGGACGCGACGCCAATCTTGTCGGGCACACCGTTGCCGGTCAATTTGTCACAGGCGCAGAGCGCCGCACAGAGCGCCCTGATCGCCGCTACAAATTTGTCGCCGGATCAGATCAAGCCAATCATCACCGAGCCGGCGCAGTGGCCTGACAGCTGCCTGGGCACGCGGCAGATCGGCATCGAGTGTGCGCAGCAAATCGTGCCCGGTTTTCGGATTGTGTTGGAAGCCAACGGGC
>JACRBO010000665.1 GCA_016219235.1 Chloroflexota bacterium | reverse complement strand
GGTCGAGTCCGGCAAACGGCTCAAAGCCAGTTCCAGCCAGCGGCGTCCTTCATTCAAGTAGCCGCGGTTGTACCAGAACATCGTCAACGCGCCGGCGATGCGCGCGCCTGCTTCGACCGCGTGTCCGTCTTCCAACGCCCAGACGAGTGCCGCACGCAGATTGTCGAATTCATCGATCACTTGCCTGTACCAGCGATCGAACTCCGCAATTTGATAGACACGCTCTTCAGCCGTTTCGATGAACCCGAGATAGTGCGCCAGATGCCGCTGCCGCATGATCTCCGTTTCTCCGCGCGCCTTCAGGCGTTCCAGCGCATATTCACGGATAGTCTCCAGAAAAACGAAGCGTGCATCATCATCGCTGCTGACTCTGAGAATGAGGCTCTTGTCGAGCAAAGAGGCCAGCACATCGCCTGTGTCCGACCCCGATGGAGAATCTGGCGATAACGGCTCGCCGCACACCGCCTCAGCCGCAGCCTCAGTCCAACCGCCGGTGAAGACGCTCAAACGCGCGAACCACTGACGTTCGACGTTGTCGAGCAAGTCGTAACTCCAGTCCAGCGTTTGCCGCAACGTCTGCTGACGCGCCGGAGCATCGCGCGGACCGCCGGTCAACAGCGGCAGCCGCCGGGCCAGTTTGTCCAGCAGCACACGCGGCGAATACATTTTCAGCCGGGCCGCGGCCAGTTCGATCGCCAGCGGCAGCCCATCCAGCCGATCGCAAATCTCAGCGACAACCGGCAAAATTTCCGGCGTAACCGCAAAGGCAGTATTCATCGCCTGGGCGCGCATGACAAACAGTTGCCTGGCAACTTGCCCGGGTAGCGAGGCAACCGTGAATTCATGTTCACCGGAGAGATGCAGCGGAGATCGACTGGTAATGAAGACTTTTAAGTGCGGCGCGGCGGTCAACAGGTCAGAGACGACGGGCGCGACTTCCAGCACGTGTTCGAAATTGTCCAGTACGAGCAGCAGGCGCTTCAGGCGCAGTTCATGCTTGAGCACTTCGACGATCGGCTGATCAGCGTTTTCCTTGATGCTCAGCGTCTCGGCAATCGCCGACGACACCCGCGCGGGATCGATCAATGGCGCGAGGTTGACGAAGAACACGCCGTCAGTGTAATGGTCAAGCAGGGTCGCTGAGACTTGAAGGACCAATCGAGTTTTGCCGACACCGCCCGGCCCGGTGAGTGTGACAAGGCGCACATCGGCGCGCCTGAGCAGCGCCGCAATCGCTGCAACATCTTGTTCGCGCCCGATGAAGGACGTGGTTGGAGCAGGCAGATTGGTCGGCGAGTGTTGAGGTTGATCGACCGGGCGGGCCGGGAGGGACAATCGGATGGCCGAGATTTGCCCGCGTGCGCATTGCAGGAACAGATCACGCTCATCGGGTGGAATCGCCAATACGGTAACGAGACGCTCAGCGATCTGACGCGAGGGGCGGCGCTCGTCAGCTTCGATCTTCTTGATCGTCACCACCGCGCAGCCGACTTGCTGCGCCAGCGCTTCCTGCGTCAGATCGAGCGCCTTGCGCCGCCGCCGCAACCAATAGCCAAATGAGGCCGTGTTGTTAACCATCTCCATGCGCGCCCCCTGCCATCACGTATGTGATCGCGCACTGTGGCCGCTGTCTGCCACACTGTATCCGCGATTGTATCTCAAACGGCTACCAACTCCAAGTGACGCTGTGATGTAATGAGACCATCTCATAACAAGGAGCAAACACCATGTCAGCCATTGATGTTGTCGCCGAGAGAGATGCCGTCAAAGCCGCATTGGAAGATTGGATCGCCGCCGTCGAGGGCAAGGATATGGTGCTCTTGCCGAACACGGTGGCACACGATGCCGATCTAGTCTGGATCGGGGTGGGCGCCGCCGATTGGCTCGTCGGGTGGGAGGGCTTGGAGCAGGCCATGCAAGCGCAGAATGCCGCGTTGGATGACATCCGCATCACGGTCAGCGATGAAACGATCCACCTCTCTGCCGATGAACGATTGGCGTGGGCGACGAGCCGCTGGGACTTCTCCGGCACCATGGGTGGACAGCCGCTGGGCTTTCCGCTGCGCTGCACGTGGATTCTGGAAAAGCGCGAGGCGGGCTGGGTGATCGTGCACTTTCACAAGTCGGCGGGGATGAGCGGATAAGCCAAGTTGAAATTTCAATCGTCGTGCTGTGACATTGATGTGTGACATTGATGAGGGAGGATGATCATGTCCATACGGTTCAAGTTCGTGGCGATCTGGCTCGGGTTGTGCATCGTCTTGTCTCTGGCCGGCTGCACGGACGATCCGCCGATCGTGAGAGAAACGGAGTCCGTCAGCAACATCGTGATTAAGTATCAAGGCTACAATCGCTGCGACTACCCTGAGGCGACCACCGAAACACTGACTGTTATGCACGTGACATCACACGAAACGACCTGGGGACTTGAGGGCGAGGTTAAAGTCGGGGGCGAAGTCAAAGTTGCCTGGTGGCAGCCCGCCTTCAAGATCGAGGCGGCCATGACCGCCAGGTACGGTGAACGCACTACCGAGGACTGGGAGGAAGTTCAATCGAAGACGTGGAAAGTTGCAGCCGGGTCGCAGGTGTTATACGTCGGCTACTGGCGCGAGCTTCATCGTCGCGGCGAGATCGAAACCGGCGGCAAGATTATCACCTACGATTACCCGGAACAGCTGGTCCCCATCGGCGATACTGTGATCGATCTGCCTTGCGATCCGCTGGTGTTGTATCCTGTGTGTGGCTTCATGGGCGGTTTCGTGCCACCCGTTGATCCCGTGATTCCCAACCTTGATAAAAGTTGGCACCCCGCGGATTCAGAGGCAGGTGAGATTACGCGCCTCGATCTGACCTTCCGTGATCCTTATCTGATCTTCCATGCCTACACCACGTGCGACTCAGGTGAGTGTGATTGGGGTGAGCAAGTTGTCTGCTATTTCAAGCAGCCACTCGCGGTAACCTACGATCTCAAATTCAAGACGACGACCCTCACAGTCAAAGGACTGGAGGACGGCGTGCTGTCGGTAGAGGTACTTGATCGCTTTTTGAATCCGCCGACCAATCTGGCTGATCGCGAGGCCGTCTATCAATTCAAATGAAGTCCACCACGAGTAACGCCTGTGCCTCACAGGCAGACAACGGGCAGTCTGCTACAACGGCAGGCTGCCTGCTGTCACGTCAAGCGAACGGCCTTTCTCGACCAGAATGAAACGCGATCCTGGCCGAGCACTGCACCGGAAGAACTAATCCTCCGTGCGATCCTTACCTCATTCAAAAATCAGTCTCAGCCGTTGATCAACCGGCACGGTTAAGTTTCATTGTTTCATTCCTCTGATTGACATTCATCTCGATTGAGCATACGCTGTAGGTAGCCAAGGTTGTAGGGCCGATACGCCCACAACTGCGCTGTTTATTGAGTGCGCGCTTTCCATTCGTAACACCCAATCACCACATCAATTGATCACATACAGGTGCCGACTCGCCGCTCAACGCGACGAGTGATGTGGCATTTGCCAGCCGGGGGCTCATGAAAACATCTATCTTTCGTTTATTGCTGGCGCTTACGCTGCTGTTGATCGTGACGCAGCTACCTACGCGCGCCGCGCCCACCATGCCTGCTGCCAATCCCTTTGCACAGGAACACACTCTCGCTGGAATCGGCGATGTCGTCAGCGTTTCGGTTCAACAACCCGAGCAGCTGATCACCCGATCACAAGCGAACGCCTCCGTCACGGGTTGCGCGGCACTCACGTATCGCGTCTTGTTACCGCTGATCGTGCGATCGTCAAGCAGTGCCATGGTCTTGACCGGCGCGAATCCGCTGCAACCCGATCGCGCGATGCCAGCCGACTCAGCCGGTACTGCGATGCCGCTCACTGTCGGCCAGCGCCCCGGTCAGATCGGCCTGTTGGACGGCGTCATCGATCCGCAACGCGCGGCCGTATTGCGCGGCCAGGTGTGCGATCGAAACGGAAAAGCGATCGGGGGAGCACAGATCACCGTCTTGAATCATGCCGAATATGGCAGCACGCTCACCGGGGCTGATGGCGTGTTCGATCTGACCGTCAACGGCGGCGGTTTGATCACCATCGTTTACACCAGGACCGGCTATTTGCCGTCACAGCGGCAGGTGCAAGCGCCGTGGCAAGACTACGCCTGGCTGCCAGACATCGTCCTGCTGCCGCTGGATGCGCAAGTCACAACTATCAACCTCAACACCGCCGGCATGCAGGTCGCGCGGGGCAGTACCAGCTCAGACGTCGATGGTTCACGCCGGGCGACACTATTGATCCCGCAAAGTACGCAGGCCGAGTTGGTATTGCCCAATGGCCTGACACAGACCGTGACCACACTTCATGTGCGCGCCACCGAATACACGGTGGGCAAGTCCGGCCCGCTGGCCATGCCCGCGCAGATGCCATCTAGCAGAGGCTACACCTACGCGCTCGAATACAGTGTGGATGAAGGGCTGG
>JACRBO010000669.1 GCA_016219235.1 Chloroflexota bacterium | reverse complement strand
TCCCTTTTGCCTGACTTTTCTGTATAATGCCTGTGCTGAGGGACGGTAAATTCGCGGAGGTTAAGATGCGTCGATCGGTAGGCGTAATGGTGATGCTGGTGTTGGCGCTGGTGCTGGTACCGGTGGCCTCGGCCGGCAATCTGGCTTCGCTAGCCTGGAATCGTTATGATGTGGATGTGCTGGTGAATGCCAACGGAACCCTGACCGTCACCGAAGTGCAGACGATTGCGTTTACGGGCGGCCAGTCGTTTCGCAAGGGCTTTGCGGTGATTCCGCAGAAGCGCGGCACGATCGACGAGGTGAAGGTCTGGGAGGGCACGCAGAACTACACGCCCAGCCTCTCGAACCAGCCCTATACGTTCGAGACGTCCACCAACGATGACGGCGATCTTGAGATCGTCTGGTATTTTCCTCCAACCGTCAACTCGACCCACACCTTTACGCTGCAATACACCGTTCGTGAGGCGATCCTGTTCTATCCCGATCGCGGCTACGATCGCGTGCAGTGGAAGGCCGTTGCGCCCGATCACGATGCCCCGATCGCGGCTTCGACGGTGACGGTGCGGGTGCCCAATGGTGCGCCGATTTTACGGGCGGGCGTGTCGGATGACAGCCCTGCCGTGTCCGGCATCGCGCCCGATCAGTTGTCGGCGGCCTTCGATTCGACCGGCTCGCTACGATCCGGGCAAGGCATCGAGATTCGCATCGATTTTCAGCATGGCGCTGTCGCAGGCAGTGCGCCGTCGTGGCAGTTCATCTATGATTTGCAGGAACAATACAAGCCGTTGATCGATCTGATCAGTCTGGTGCTGGCGGCACTGGTGCTGATCGGCGGGACGCTGTTGATCGTGATGCGCTGGTATGTGAAGGGGCGCGATCCGCAGACGGGGCTGGCGGCCGAGTATGTGGCCGAGCCGCCCAGCGATCTACCGCCGGCGGTGGTGGGCACGCTGGTCGATGAGCGCGCCGATATGCAGGACATTCTGAGCACGCTGATCGATCTGGCGCGGCGCGGCTTCATCACAATGGAAGAACTCAATACGCCGGGCTTCATGGGCATCGGCTCGTCGCGCGATTTTGTTTTCCGGCGCGTACCGGATGTGGCCCAGTCCAGTCTGCGGCCTTACGAGAAGCTGGTACTCGATCGCGTCGTGCCCGACGATGAGCGAAAATTGTCTGAACTCAAGTACAAATTCTATCAGCACGTCAGCGAGATTCAGACTGAGTTGTACAAGGAAGTGGTGACGGATGGCTTGTTCCCCATCCGACCGGACTCGGTTCGATCGCGTTGGGGCTGCGGCGGCGTGGGCGTGGTCTTTCTGGCGATCATCGGCGGCGTGGGCGCGGTCTTGTTGTTGGGTGATGTGACCTTCGCGGTGATTCTGCCGTTCTTTTCGCTGGGGCTGTTGGGCGTGGTGGTGTCCGCCGTCAGTTCGGCGATGCCGGTGAAGACGCGATTGGGTTCAGAATCAGCGGCGAAGTGGCTGGCCTTCAAGCGCTACCTGAGCAACATCACTCGTTATACCAAAGTGGAAGAAGCCACTGATCAATTCGACAAGTACTTGCCCTACGCCATCGCTTTCGGCATCGAGCGCAGTTGGATCAATCGATTTGCGCGATTGGACACCGTGCCTGTGCCGACCTGGTATTACCCGTACGGCTGGGCTGGCCATCGTTACGGTCCGCATTCCGCGATGGGTGGCGGTGTCGGCAATCTTGGCGGCAGTGGTGTGCCCTCGGTGCAGGGCATGAGCGACGGACTGGCCGGCTCGCTGCAAAACATGAGCAGCGGCCTCACCTCAATGTTGAACAGTGCGTCGAGTACATTCTCCAGCGTGCCGCAGAGCAGTGGCCGCAGCGGCGGTGGTTGGAGTGGTGGTGGCTTCAGCGGCGGTGGTGGCGGGGGTGGCGGCAGTCGCGGGTTTGGTTAGGTGGTCGATTGGTAAGTTAGTAGATTAGTAGACAAGTAGATTAGTAGATAAGTAGATTGGTCAAAAGTGTCACGCACCACGCAACATGCAACATGCAACACGCATCACGTTTCACTCGTCACTCATCACTCGTTATGGAGGCGCTATGCAGAGTTCGGGCAAACTCATCGGACTGATTCTGGTCGCCAGCGGTCTGGCCTGCGGCGCGATCGGCGGGCTGTGGGCGGCTGCTCAACGCGCCGGCGAGAAGCTGGACGCGGGGGCGATGATCTTCGCCATCGGCGGGCTGGCCGTGATCGCGCTGCCGCTCATCGGGGCGGGGATTTTCTTCTTCGTGCGCGGCGGGCGTGAGGAGGAGGAACTGAAAGACATCGCCAAACAGCGCAAGATTCTCAACATGGTGTCCACGCAGGGCCAGGTGCGCGTGGCCGAAGTGGCGCTGGAACTGGGCGCGACCAAAGATCAGATCAAGCAGTGGCTGTACGATCTGGTGGGCAAGGGCCTGTTCAGCGGCTACATCAACTGGGACGACGGCGTGCTGTACTCGAAGCAGGCCAGCCAGCTCAAGTCAGGAAACTGTCCAAACTGCGGCGCAAAACTTGAGATGGCCGGTAAGGGTGTGGTAAAATGCGCCGCATGCGGCAGCGAAGTTTTTCTTGGAAGTTAGAGGTTGGAAGTTAGAGATTGTGTGTCTGATAGTGATCTCTAGCTTCCAATTTCTAACCTCCAACCTCTATCCTCAAGGAGATCAACATGGGTGACGTGCTCGGTCAGATCAAAGATCAGCGTGGCGGGTTTGTGAAGTTGCTGTCGAAAATCCCCGGCTTCAAAGGGTACATGGAGAAAGAGTCGCGGCGCGACGCCGATAAACTGGTGCGTGACGCCATCGCCGGCCGGTTCGCCGCGCAGCTCGATCGGCTGTCTGAGGTCCAGATGGAGTTGATCCCCAACGGCGGCTTTGAGTTTCTGGACGATGTCGAGCAGGCTGCGGTCAAACTCCGCACCTTCATCGATCGCGTCAAGACTGCGCCGCGTGGCTACGCCGGTCTGTTCGATGCCGTGCAGGTGAAGGAAGATCAATTGGAGCAGTTGTACAACTTCGATGCGCAGCTGCTGGGCGAGGCCGATAATCTGGCGCGCGTCATCGACGCTTGCAAAGTGGCGATGGGTACGCTGCCCCCGCCTATCGACGGCAGCCTGGCCACCGGCCCGGATGCGCTGAAGCCCGCCATCGCCGCCGTGCGCCGCACCTGCGCCGGACTGAACGATTTGTTTGATAAACGCGAGCACATTCTGGTGTGTTCGCTGTAGCCGACTGCAACCCGTCGAGCGTCAAGCGCCGATCGGGAGTTTGCACATTCTAACAGGAGAAAAACATGCCACGCATTATTGATGTTGTCGAGTTCATCGACGAAAGCGGCCGCGAGATTGTGCACCGCATTCCCGAGCGCGGTTCGGGCGACTTCCGATTTGGTTCGCAGGTCATCGTGCGCGAGCAGCAGGCGGCGGTCTTCTTCCGCGACGGCAAGGCCATGGATGTGTTCGACGCCGGTCGTCACACCATCACGTCCGCCAACCTGCCCATCCTCAGCGGCCTGATCGGGCTGGCGACCAGCGGCAAGACGCCCTTCACCGCCGAGGTGTACTACGTCAGCATGCGCCAGTTCCTTGACATGGGCTGGGGCACGCCCGAGCCGGTGACCATGCGCGACGCCGACTTCGGCATGGTGCGGCTGCGCGCCAACGGCGTCTACACCTTTGAGATCAAAGACCCCTCGCTGTTCGTCAACAAGATCGTCGGCACGCAGGGCATCTATGAAACACCGCAGATTGAGAACATGCTGCGCGGCATAATCATCAGCAAGTTCAGTGACTTGCTCGGTGAGGTTAAGATTCCGTTCCTCGATCTGCCCGCCAAGTATGATGAGCTGGGCGCAGGCACCAAGGCCAAAGTGATGGATGAGTTTGGCCAGTACGGCATCGCCCTGAAGTCGCTGTACATCCGATCGATCAGCCCGACCGAAGAAACTGCCAAAGCCATCGACGAGCGGTCGCAGATGGGCGCGATCGGCGATATGAACAAGTACATGCAGTTCCAGGCCGCGCGCGGCATTCGCGACGCTGCCCAGAATCCCAGCGGCGGTGTGGCCGGCGCGGGTGTTGGCCTGGGCGCAGGCCTGGGCATGGGTCAGATGATGGCCGGCGCTTTCGCGCAGTCGATGCAGCAACCGCCCGCGGCACCAGCCGCTGCGGCCAGTGCGGCCCCGGTCGCCCCGACCGGTGGCGGCCCCACGCCGGAGGTTATGACCACGCAAGAAGCCGCTACGTATTTGAAAGTGACCGAGGCGGATGTACTGGCGATGATTCAGGGCGGGCAGGTCAAAGCCAAGCAGATCGGCACCGCGTATCGCATCAGCAAGAAAGCGCTGGACGATTTCCTGGCGAGCTAAGCAGTTCGCGTGAATGTAAAAGACCCGATAGGCTCTCACGGCCCATCGGGTCTTTTGTATTTC
>JACRBO010000668.1 GCA_016219235.1 Chloroflexota bacterium | reverse complement strand
CGGTGAGCAGCAGTGGCTGGTACACAACGAATGTGATGGCGATGTCCATCTAGGCGGTAAATCCGCAGCGCCAGAGATCCAGGCCAAGGCGGCGGATGAGTGGGCCGCACTGGGACTGAATGATTCAACATGGGCGAATGAATTTACCAGGCGCGGGAAGGGACCAGACTATCTTAGAGCATATAGTCAGCAAGCGGCAGAAGCACTTAAGGAGACCAATCCAAAAGCATTTGCCGAGCTAAAGCCAGACGATATTGATAATTATTTTATCAACCGTATAAAGGAGTCGGACATTGAAGATCAGCTTGGGAAATTCTTAGGGGAAACTCAGCCTCATGTTCAGAGAGTGCAATATCTTCTCGATGTTAATGGACTTCCTGGAGACCCAGGTCGCGCCTTCCACGATGCCGGAAAACTAGACTTGGAAACCGCCTTGGTCTTGTCGCAACCAGGGACATTCACTCCAATGGAGAAAAAACTAAAAGAACTGCTCCACTCTGGTGTTGAGCAGCATCATACGGATTGGTCTCCCAAGACACTAGATGAGAACAAGCTAAAGGCGGCAGCTATTGACCAAGTTGATGCTTGGTTCTATGCGAGAAACTACGATCTCACGAAGAGTGCACCTCGGTCTTTGGATAACCTTAGTGGGTGGCTTAAGACCACCTATGATGAGGGGAATCTAGCACAGAAAAGCGCCCTAGATTGGGCAATTGGTCAATTCAAGACTACAGACTTCAGTAGAGCATCCTCATTCAGCGAAGAATTCATGAAAGCGCCTTGGGTGGCCAATTTGCCGACTTCCCCGCCATAATTAGCGCAGCACACAGTGTAGCTTCCGCGAGCCACGGTTATATTCAAGATGTCAGTCAGGTAGCGGAATGATTCAAGCGCGATTGACAACTTGACTCGGAATTCAGAGTTGAAGTGATCGGCCTGGATTGGGCTTGCGACTCCTGTTTGGTGAGTTGCGGCGGAGCCTGTGGGCAACTCGCGATGAAGAGTTGCCCACAGGCTCCGCCGCAACCGTTGGTTTGGGCTGGTTAATCCGGAGGGCGATGCTGGGTGGGCGTGTCAACTCTCTACGCCTGCTTGTGCGCTTTGTGGAATTCTCTAATCCCGGAAGACATAGCGATCCCCGACCGCTGGCAGTATGCTTGTCGTTCTCGTGAGTGCGGTATACTTGAAACGCTGCGGCACACTTGTGCTGCTGCTATCGGTGCGCCTGAACGAACATGAACGACGTCAACCTTAACGCAGTGCCTGTCACCAGCGATCACGTCCACCAACTGTACGCTGAACTCGAACGCCGCGTGACGGAGCGCACGGCCGAGCTCACCCACATCAATCAGCAACTGGCGCAGGAGATCGTCGAGCGCGCCCGCGCCAAGCAAGCACTGTCGTGGGAAGCCGCCATCAACGGCATCATGGCCGAGATCGCCCAATCATTGCTGCGGTCGGCCTCCATGGCCGAGACAGCCGCGTTAGTCATTCGCTCGGCGCAAGAGTTGACGCGCAGTGTACATGGTTTTATCGGTTACGTGGATTCGGCCACTGGCTATTTCACTTGCCCCATCGAGGTGCAGCCCGTTTGGGAGTCCTTCCGCGTCGCGAGCGGCCTCAACGCTTTTCAGTTGCCTTCCACGGCGCGGCAATTGTGGCCGCGCGAGCCTCAGCCAGTCATCATCAACCATACAGTCGACACGCTGGCTTTTAAGCGGGTCATGTTAGCCCCGGCCGTGTTTAGTTCCGCGTTAGCGGGCTTGATCGTGCTGGCCGATGCCGATCACGATTACACCGAGCGCGAAGCCGATTTCATCCGGCGCCTGTCGACACTGTATGCGCTGGCGATTCAACGGCAGCGCACTGAGGCGGCCTTGCAGACCAGCGAAGAGCGCTTTCGGCGCTTGTTCGAGAATGCGCCGGTCTGTTTGCTGGAAGTGGATGTGGCCACGGCAGCGCCGCTGATCGTGCGCGCCAACGATCTGGTGCAGCCAGTCTTCGGCTGGCGGCCCCAGACGCTGGCCCAGACGCCGTTTGATCAGTTGCTCCTGGGCGGGGTATTGCCCGAACTGCAGCAGCGTTTGACGCAAACCAGGCCGGGTGAAGCGTTTACGATCGAAACCATCGGGGTGCGGCACGACCGATCGGCTTTCCCGATTCGCCTGAGCTTGATCGCCGATCGCGCCATCGTGGCTATCGAAGATCTGACCATTGAGAAACAACGCCGCTCGGAAGAAGAAGCCATCGCCGAAGAACGCCGCCGCATCGCCCGCGACATGCACGATGGCCTGGCGCAAGACCTGGCGGCGCTCCGGGTCCGATCGGCCCTGTGGCACGATCTGATCGAGTCCGATCCGGCGCGGTTGCACGCCGAAATCGATGCCTTGCAAGACCTGTTGCGCCAGAACATTCAAGACGTGCGCCGATCGATCTTCGCGCTCCGACCGGCGGCGTTGGATGAACTGGGTTTTTCGCAAGCGCTGCGCCAGTTTGCGCTGGACTTCGGCGAGCAAAACCGGCTGCATATCGAGCTGCACTTCACCGGCTCCCTTGATCGATTGCGATCCGATCTGGAGCCGGCGTTGTTTCGGATTGTGCAGGAGGCGCTGAATAATGTAGGCAAACATGCACGCGCGCGGCAGGTGAGTGTAGAGCTTAACCTGCCCGAATCTGGCGATTTGACGCTGACTGTGCAGGATGACGGGCGTGGTTTTGAGCCGACGGCATTGGCCGAGGCCGTAAGCCGGGGCCGGGTGGGTCTGCTGCAAATGCGCGAACGCGCCGAGCGGCTGGGTGGTACACTTGACGTGAGCAGCCAGCCAGAGCGCGGCACGCTGATCCGGGTCACGCTGCCGGTTGTGAGGGCGTTGCGTGAGTAAGCGTCATAGGAGCAATTGACATGTCCGCGATTCGCGTAATGTTGGCCGACGATCATCGATTGTTTAGACAGGGCTTGCGCCAGATCTGTGAGTTAAAGGGCGGCTGTGAAGTCGTCGCTGAGGCCGAGAATGGTCAGCAAGCCATCGAACTGGCGCTGCGTTTGCGGCCGGACGTGATCCTGATGGATATTCAGATGCCGGTATTGGATGGGGTGCAAGCCGCGCGGCAGATCATGGCGCAAAATTCCGCCGCCCGCATCATAATTCTCACGATGTACCAGCAGGACAACTATGTATTTGAGGCGGTCAAAGCCGGGGTGCGCGGGTATTTGCTCAAAGATGCAGACTGGCCGGATGTGATCGCCGCTATCCAGGCTGTGCAGCGCGGCGAGGCTATCATCAACTCCGGCCTGGCTATGCGGGTGCTTGATGAGTTCAGGCGGCTGGGACAAGCCCAGAACACCAGCCCGGATTTTGATGCGCTGACGCCCGGTGAAATGGATGTGCTGCGGCTGGTGGCGCAGGGCGAAGAGAACAAAGTCATCGCCGATCGGTTGGGCCTGACGGAAAGAACGATCGCCAATCGGTTGAGTGAGGTCTATCAGAAATTACACGTCAACAACCGAACGCAAGCCACTCTCATTGCGCTGCGCCGCGGCTGGGCTCAACTCGATCAAACTGACTAGCCCGGTTATTCCCTCAGGGTATTTGACCTCGAAGTTAAAAGTACCGACCCCTCGCGGTAGTTTTTTCTCTCCAAGTCGTGAGTTTCTTATCTTTAGACTGCGTGTGCTTTAGGTGATACTAAGATGAACCTATCGCCCGTTGCGCGCTGCCTGACCCTGCCTACTTCTCATGACTTTTTCCTCACTCATCCACATCTCCATTCTCGACGATGACGACGAGTTTCGCGCGGCCTTGCGTCGCGCACTCGCTGGCTCGAACATTGTCATCAGCGATGAGTGGCATACGCCGAACGAAATTTGCGTCAACGACGCTAACCCCTGCGATGTGTTGTTGTACGGCATTGAAGCTTTGACCTGGGAGCACATCGCTACGCTGGAGAATTTGCACACCCGCGGCCCGCAGATCAAGATTATGCTCGTGGCCGCGCACGATGGCGCAGCCGCGCAAGTGCTGGAAGCGTATCGGCAAGGGGCAGTAGGCTACTTATTGAAAGATCAGTTGTTGTCCGGCGAGACGGCTCAGCTCATTCAGGCGGTGCATTGTCAGCAGCCTATTCTCACGCCGCAGCTGGCCGGTCGGATGTTGGATGAGATCATTCAGCAGGCCGGATCGTCATCACAGGAGGCAGAGTTATGAATCGACGCCGTTTTTTGATCGGATCAGCTCAGGTCGGGTTGGGTGTGTTGGTGGCGGCGGCGCTGCCCGGCAATGTCTACGCCGAACCGCAGGCGCGTGCCTTTGGTCGGCTGTATAAAGGCACATTCGACGGCCAGATCCTCGAGTCGCTGGATAACGGGCAAACGTGGCAGCGCGTGATGAATTTTGGCTCGCACCTGGCAGTCTGGCAGGTGTTGGAAAAATCCGGGCAGCTCTACGCCGAAGTCGGTATTCAGCGGTATAGCTTCTGGCTTAAGTCGGCCGACGCCCGGCAATGGTTGACGGTCTAAAGGAGCATTCTTATGGCAGAGCCATTTCTAAGCGAAATCCGCCTCATGTCATTTGTCTTTGCGCCCAAAGGCTGGGCCTTGTGCGATGGACAGTTGTTGCCCATCAATCAGAACCAGGCGTTGTTCTCGCTGCTGGGCACGACCTTTGGCGGCAACGGGATGACTAATTTTGCACTGCCCGATCTGCGCGGCCGTACGCCTATGCATGTCGGCAGCGGCCACACCCTGGGTGAGCGCGGCGGCGAACAGGCTCACACGTTGAGCATCGCCGAATTGCCCACTCACACACACGTCTTCAACGCGAGCCGCAACAACGCCACTACACCGACGCCCGGCGGCAACCTGCTGGGACGGACATTGGGCAATGCCTACGGCCCGGCGCAGTCACTGCAGGCCATGAGCGCCGGCGCAGTGACAAACGTGGGTGGCAGTCAGGCGCACTTGAACATGCAGCCGTTTTTGACGCTGAGTTTCTGCATTGCCTTGCAGGGCATCTTCCCGTCCCCTACTTAAGGAGTCCGTTATGGCACAACCGTATGTTGGCGAGATTCGAATGTTTGCGGGCAACTTTGCCCCGGCGGGCTGGCAGTTCTGCGAAGGCCAGCTGCTGCCGATCTCTGAAAATGAAACACTGTTTCAACTCATCGGCACGACCTACGGCGGCGATGGGGAGAGCACGTTCGCACTGCCCGATCTGCGCGGACGACTGCCTATTCATCAGGGTAATGGCTTCATCCTGGCAGAGACAGGCGGGGCCGAAGAGATCACGTTGACTGTCCAGCAGATACCGGCACACAGCCATCCGCTGCTGGCTTCGGGCGATCTGGCCCAGCAATCGAACCCGGCGAATCAATTGCTGGCCCGCAGCCCAGGCTCCGATCCGTATGCGTCCGATCCGCCCACGATTGCGATGAGCGCCCAGGCCATCAGCAGCGTCGGTGGTAGTCAACCGCACACCAACTTTCAACCGTACCTGTGCGTTGACTTTATCATCTCGTTGTTTGGCATTTTCCCGTCGCCGACCTAAAGGAGACCCCCATGGCCGATCCATTTGTAGCCGAGATTCGCATCTTCCCGTTCAATTTTGCGCCTAAAGGCTGGGCCTGGTGTGACGGTCAGCTGCTGCCTCTTTCACAAAACACCGCACTGTTTTCACTGCTAGGCACGACCTACGGGGGTAACGGCGCAAGCAACTTTGCCTTGCCCGATCTGCAGGGCCGCGCGCCGATGCATCCCGGTCAGGGGCCGGGCCTGAGTTTGCACGATCTGGGTGAAACGGGCGGCACGGAAACGGTGAGTTTGCTGGAGTCGGAAATTCCCGCCCACTCGCACACGTTCACCGCGTCGCAGCTGCCCGGTGAAGTACCGATCGCGCAGGGCAACTATCCGGCGGCGACCGTCGGCGACAACACGTATGCTGCGGCTGGCAATCTCGTCAGTATGTCGCCGAATGCGCTGGCGCCGGCCGGCGGCGATCAGCCGCACAATAACCTGATGCCGTATCTGACGTTCTACTTCTGCATTGCCATGCAGGGTGTCTTTCCGCCGCGAACCTAAATGACCCACGCCCTGACGCTGCGCCCCATCACCGATATCGACTTGCCGTTCTTGCGGCAGGTCTATGGCAGCACGCGTGCCGACGAACTGGCCATGACCGACTGGTGTGATGCGCAGAAGGTTGCCTTTGTGCAGCAGCAGTTCGAGGCGCAGCACCAGTATTATCAGCAGAACTACGCCGGCGCACAGTTCCAGATCGTCGAATGGGCGGGACAGCCGATCGGGCGGCTGTATCTGGTCGAGTGGCCGGACGAAGTCCGCATCATCGACATTGCGCTGCTGGCCGAGTATCGCGGGCGCGGCTTTGGGTCACAATTGCTGGGCGAGGTGCTGGCACTGGGCACGCGCCTCAACCAGCCGGTGACCATTCATGTGGAGCGCTTCAATCCGGCGCTGCGTTGGTACGATCGATTGGGCTTCCAACTGGCGGAAGACAAGGGCGTGTACCTGCTGTTGAAGTGGACTTCGCCCGCGCAGTAACCGTCGGGTCGACACGGGCCAATCGATTGTGAGAGAACCGTTTATGCGCGATCTTGCTCAACTCACTCTGGATGATTTCAAACCCTACGTGAATCAGTTCTTCCGCATCCGATTGGCCGATCACGAGCCGATCGATCTGGAATTGATCAGCGTCACGCCGCTGCCGTTGGCGACCAGACCGCCTGCGGCGGTGCGTCAGCCGTTCTCGATCGTTTTGCTTGGCCCGCCGGGCAACCAGTATTTGCAGCAAGGGACGTATCGGCTGGAACACGCCGAGTTCGGCACGCTTGAATTGTTCATCGTGCCGTTGGGGCCACAGGCCGGCCGCATGCAGTACGAAGCGATTCTTACCTGATTTTTCAGGCCGTTTACACCGGAGACCGTTCATGACCTCACTAGCCTGGTTTCAACGTTTAGCCCGCCCGGCGCTCATCGTCTTCATCATCAGCCTGGTCTCGGTGGCGGCCGTTGCGGCGCTGCCCGCGATCACGGCCACCAAGGTGGATACGTTGCTGGTCGATGTCGACGGCGACGGCAAAGCCGATCCCGGTGATGCCGTGCGGTACACGGTGGTCGTGCAGAACACCGGCGACAGTGACGCGACCGGCGTGACCTTTGAGGACACGGTCGACGCCAACACCACGCTGAGCGGCACGGCGCGCACCACGCCGCTGGCCCTGGCCGACAGTTACAGCGCATTGGGCAATGTGCGCATCAGTGTACCGGCAGCGAATGGTTTACTCGTCAACGACTTTGGTGTGCCCGCCCCGACAACGGTTGTGACCAGCGGCACCTCGACGCAGGGCGGCAGTTATAGCCTTAGCGCCGATGGCAGCTTCACGTATGATCCGCCCGCAGGCTATGAAGGCGCGGATACCTTCGTCTATTCAGTCAGCAACGCCAACGGCGCCGACTCGATCACGGTCACGATCAATATCAGCGGCATGATCTGGTTCATCGATAACACGGCCAGCGCGGGCGACGGTCGCCTGTTGTCGCCGTTCAATTCACTGGCCGCATTCAACGCCGTCAACAACGGCACAGGGAATCATCCGGCGGCCAACGATGCTATCTTCCTCTATGAAAGCGCCACGACCTACGATGGCGGCATTACGCTGCTGAGCGGCCAGCGCCTCATCGGCCAGGATGCCACGTCTGATCTGGTGTCGCTGACCGGCGTAAGCGTGCCGTCGTTCAGTGCTGCGCTGCCCGCCGTGAATAGCGGCAATGCCACGTTCGTCACCATCGTCAATACCACGGCCAGCAACGGCGGCAACGGCGTGGTCTTGAACGCGAACAATTGGCTGCATGGTTTTATCATCGGCAACAAGGCTAATGGTTATGGCTTGAGCGGCAGCAATTTTGGCGGATTGACCGTGGCTGATGTGGCGGTGACAGGCACAGGCGGCACTCTGCTCCTCAATACCGGCGCGCTGACGGCCACGTTTAGCAGCCTGAGCTCAACCTCGACAGTCGGCTCACGCTACGGCTTCGGCGTTCAAAACGCCAGTGGCACGTTGAACGTGCCCGGCGGCGTGTCCGTCAGCGGGCCATCCTCGACGGCGGTTTATCTAAACGCCAACTCTGCCACGTTTAATTTCAGCGGCTTAACCATCTCGACCTCCGGTCAAACCGGTCTTCAGGCCGCCAACGGCGGCACGCTCAATGTTACCGGTGCAGCCAATACCATCGCGACCACCAACGCCCCCGCGATCGATCTGGGTTCCACCACCATTGGCGCAAGTGGCCTTACGTTCCGCAGTGTTTCAGCCAACGGCGGTGTCGATGGCATTCGGCTCAATAATGTTCCAGGCGGTGCTTTCACCATCACCGGCAGTGGCTCGGCTGGTTCAGGCGGCACGCTCCAGAACCTGACCGGCGACGGCGTGCGCGTGTCGAGCGCCAGCAATGTGTCGCTCAGTTACATGAACATGACTAACGTGGCGACAGGCAGCGGATCGTTGCCGTGCGGGGTTCAAGACGCTTCCAATTGCACCAGCGGCATTGATCTCGTCAACGCGACCAATGTCGTCCTTGATAACGTGATCATCAACGGCAGCGGGCAGATGGGGCTGAGCGGTCACAGCGTCAACGGGCTGCGCTTCACCAACGGGCAAGTCCTTAACGCGGGCAACGGCAACGACGAGTTCGGCATGCTGTTCAGCCAGTTGGCGGGCACGGTGCTCATTCAAGACGCTACCATCAGCCAGATGGAAGAAGGCGCGGTTCGTCTGTATAACAACACCGGCACATTGAACATGACGGTGCGGCGCGTGACGATGTCGTCCAACGACAGCACCAGCGGCTTCGGTGAAGACGGCCTGCAGATTGAAGTGGAAGGCACGGCCACCGCGACGATCCTCGTCGATGATTCGACCTTCACTCAGCTGCAGCGCGACGGTGTCGATGCTGTGGTCGAAGGCACCAGTGGCGCAATCCTCAACCTGACCGTGCAAGCCAGCGATTTCCTGACGAACTACGGTTATGGCGGCGTCATCGTCGCCAGTGGCGGCACTGCCACGGCACGCGTCACCGTCGATGGCAACTTGATCCAAAATACGGTTAGTACCGCCATCAACCTGGTGGGCACGGGCGATTCGACCTTCAACACTATCGTCACCAACAACACCATCGCGCATCCCGCGCCGCCCGCAACGCAGATCGGCTTTGGCATTCGCCTGTCGCAGGAAGAAGACGGCGACATGACCGCGCGCGTCGAGGGTAACACCATCAGCGGCACCGGCTATGACGGGCTGCGCGCCTATTCGCGGCTGGGCGACTATCCTGCCACCGACAGCGACACGGGCACGCTGCACTTGACGGTTCGCAACAACACCGTTAGCCCGCCGCTCAACGTTACGTTTGGCGCGGATATTCAGGCGCAAAACGCCGAGAATCTGGTGTGTCTCAATTTCACCAGCAGCAGCAACGTCTTCAACGGCAACATAGCGGCGGGTCTGCGTGTGCGACAGGTCGTGGCGGGCGCGACTTTCCAGGCCGAAGGTCTGACCTCGGGCGCGCAGAACGTAGCCACCATGCAGACCTTCCTCAATGCCAACAGCACCATCAATCCGGCGTCGTTAGCCAGCCCGGCCGGCTCCACCTACACCGGCGTTACACTGGGAACGTGTCGTACGCCCGCGACAACTCCGCTGCCGCCACTGGTGACTCAGGCCGATAGTTACTACGTCGAACAAACGACTGATGATGGCGCGCAGCCGACGGCCGTCAGCGCCAACCCGATCGGTGATCGGGCGATGGTGATGCCGCTGCCGATTGGGCTGGTTGTGGCCGATCGGTCAGGTGTGGGCCGTGCTTTATTCAGCCCCATTGCGCCGGAGCAGGCGGTTGCCGGATCGAGCGACCCCATCAACATCGGACCGTTCACGCTGCACGCGGGCAAGTCGATAACGATCACGTTCGATGTCACGATCGATGATCCTTTCCCGGCAGGCGTAACTCAAGTGAGCAATCAAGGCACGGTCAGCGGCGGCAACTTCAGCAACGTCTTGACCGATGATCCCGCTGTGGCGGGCGCGGCCAATCCTACGGTAACCGAGATCAATCTGGAAGCCGATCTGATCGTTACCAAGACCGACGGGCAAGCGGCGGCGATCGCGGGCACGCCGATCACTTACACGGTAGTTGCACGCAACGCCGGGCCGATGCCCGTGACGAGTGCGCGCTTGATTGACAACCTGCCGGCGGCGTTGACCAACGTTAACTGGACATGCGCGGCCTCAAGCGGCGCGAACTGCAACGGATCTAGCGGGACAGGCAATCTCGATCGGCTGGTGGACTTGCCGTTGAACGGCGCAATCACGTACACCCTTCAAGCCGATGTCGCAGCCAACGTTACGGGCACCGTCACCAACACGGCGTCGATCACGGTGCCGGCTGGCATCATCGATCCCGTGCCGGGCAACAACACCGTATCGGATACGGACACGCTGACACCGCAGAGCGATCTGGTGATCGCCCAGACCGAATCGATCGATCCGGTGATCGCGGGTTCGGGCGTGGGCAATTTGACTTACGTTATTACCCTGACCAATCAAGGCCCGTCGGTTGCGACGAATGTCGTGGTCAATGAAAACCTGATCTGGCCCGCTGGAGTGAGTGTAGTCTCGATCACGCCGAGCGCAGGCAACTATGCCGCCGGCGTGTGGACGATGCCGGCCCTGGCGAACGGCGCGTTTGCGACGTTGACTGTGCAACTTACGGTTGACGCTTCAGCCGCGGCCGGCACAGATGTGATCGCGAACACCGCGACCGTCGCCGGCATCGACGGTACGCTGATCAACACCGGTGATGACACCATGACGGTTTCGACTTCGATCGCGCGACAGATCGATCTGATCGTTGCCCAGACTGAATCGATCGATCCCGTTCTCGCGGGTTCGGGTGTTGGCAATCTCACGTACTTCATCACCGTGACCAATCAAGGTCCGTCCAATGCCGGCAACATCAGCATCAGCGAAGCGTTGATTTTGCCGGCGGGGGTCTCACTTGATACAGCCACGCCCGGCACGGGCAGCTATGCGGCGGGGGTGTGGACGATTCCGGCGTTGACGCTTGGCGCGCAGGCCGCGCTGCAACTCGACCTGACGGTAGGCGCATCGGCCGCGGCGGGCAGCAATGTGATCGGTTCTACGGCCAGTGTCACCGGCGTGAACGAAACGCTCATCAGCACCACTGACGATTCGGCCACGGCGCAGACGTCTGTCACGCGGCAAATCGATCTGACGTTGAGCCAGAGTGAATCGATCGATCCGGTGATTGCCGGATCAGGCGCGGGCAATCTAACCTATGTGGTCACGCTTACCAATCAAGGCCCGTCCGACGCCAGCGGCGTGACCATCACCGACACAGTGACTTTGCCCGCGGGCGTGAGCGTCGACTCGATCACGCCGAGTGCGGGAGCGTATAACGCGGGTACCTGGACGCTGCCAGCATTGACGACGGGTGCGCACCAAACGTTGAGTGTGGTACTGACGGTCGGGGCGGGGGCTGAACCGGGTGTGGATGTAGTCGGCCAGGCGGCCGCCATCACCGGTGCGAACGAAACGCTCATCAACCTCGGCGACGACGCCGTCACCACCCGCACGACGATCCATCAACCGCCGAGCGTGACGCTGCACCCGGTGAATCAAGCGGTGTGCGTCGACACGACGGCGACGTTTACCTCGACGGCGAGCGGCTTCCCGGCGCCCACCGTGCAGTGGCAAGTGAACGACGGTAGCGGCTTCACCGACATCGGCAGCGCAACGGCGACAACCTACGCGCATACGGCGCTGTTCAGTGAAGACACGTCTCAATATCGCGCCGTCTTTGACAGCAGTGCCGGCACAGCCACCTCGAACGCGGCCACGTTGACGGTGGGCGTCAGCGCGACGGTTACCGCAGATCCGATCAGTCAGACGGTGTATTCGGGCGAGGTGGTCACGTTTACAGCGGCGGCCAGCGGCACACCCGCCGTGCAGTGGCAAGTCAACGACGGCAGCGGTTGGACTGATCTCCCCGGCGAAACGAGCACGACGCTGTCGTTTGCGGCGCAGTTGTCGCAGACGGGCGATCAATATCGCGCGGTCTTCACCACGGGCTGCGGCGTATCTTCAACCGATACGGCCACGTTGACGGTGAATCAACATCCGACGACGACGATCCTTGATGCGCCGACAGTGACTTACAATGCCAACGCTTCGATCACCGTCACCGTGACTTCGGCGGCGGGCACGCCTGACGGTGAGGTGACCCTGCGCGTCGATGGCGGCACACCGATTACACAGACCTTAAGCGACGGCGCGACGACCTTCACGCTGATCAGCCCTGCTGCCGGTCCGCACTCGCTGACGGTTAATTATCTATCGAGCGGACCATTCGCGGCGAGTTTGAACAGTGGCACGTTGATCGTGAATCGGGCGGCCTCGGCCACCACTCTTGCTTCGGCTCCGAATCCGGCGTTGCGGTATCAGACGGTGACGCTCACGGCGACGGTGACTTCGGCGGCGGGTACGCCTACCGGCAGCGTGACGTTCTACGACGCGGGCAGTTCGATCGGGAGCGGCAGCCTATCGGGTGGCGTGGCGACCTTCAATACGTCGGCCCTCTCGATCGGCGCTCACACCATCACCGCCACTTATGGCGGCGATGGCAACTTCAACGGCAGCACCTCGAACAGCGTCAATCAAGTGGTGAACTGCCTGCCGTCGATCATCGTGACCAGCAATGCGGACAGCGGCGCGGGCACACTGCGGCAAGCGATTGCGGATGTGTGCGCGGGTGGCACGATCACGTTCGACGGCGATTACACCATCACGCTAGACAGCCAGTTAACGATTGGCCAGGATGTGACGATTAACGGCGGGGCACATACTGTTACTGTTACTGGCAACGATGCAGTGCGTGTGTTCCAAGTCAATGCGGCTGTGGTTTTCAACCTCTATGCGCTAACCGTGACGAGTGGCAATTGCGTCACCTGTGACGGCGGCGGCATGAACAACGCGGGCACGGCGAACGTGGCGAACAGCACCTTCGTGGGCAACAACGCCCAGCACGGTGGTGCAGTCTACAACAGCGGCACGCTAACCGTAACCAACAGCACATTCGGTAGCAACGGCGCCACCGACAGCGGCGGCGGGCTTGAAAACCAAGGCGATCTGCTGGCGACGAACAGTACGTTTGCAGGTAATAGCGCGCTCGTTGGCGGCAACCTGGGTAACTGGGGCACGGCTACGGCGACGTTGCGTAACAGCCTGCTGGTCAAGGGCGCAGCCGTTGATAACTGCGGCGGTCTGGTGACGGTCAGCGGCTCAAACAACCTGGCCGACGACAGCAGCTGCGGTGCGAGCGCAGCAACTTCAACCTCAATTCTGTTGGGTACGTTGGGTGATTATGGCGGCAGCACGCCGACTTTCCCGTTGCTGCCCGGTAGCCCCGCGATTAACGCGGGCAATAACGCTGCCTGCTCCGCCGCCGATCAGCGCGGCGTCGCACGCAGTTCAACGTGCGACATCGGTGCGTTCGAGTCGCGCGGCTTCATCCTGACCATCAGCAGCGGCAACGCTCAACACACGCCGATTACCACGGCCTTTGCCGAGCCATTGATCGCCACCGTCCTGAGCCTGGATGATGAACCGCTGGATGGCGGCCGCGTGATCTTTACCGCACCGGCCAGCGGCGCGTCCGCCAGCCCGCTAATCTATACGGCGACGATCACGAGCGGCGCAGCGTCGGCCAGTTACACAGCTAACGGCACGGCGGGCACCTACACCGTGCACGCCGACGCTATCGGCGCGCTGCCCGTCGTCTTCACGCTGACGAACGATGCGGGCAATTCGGCCACGACGTTGACCTCTGCCCCGAATCCGTCGGTCTTTGGGCAGTCGGTCACGTTCACCGCCACGGTCTCTTCGGCCTACGGCGTGCCGACCGGCGTAGTGACGTTCACGCAAGGCGCGGTCACGTTGGGCACGGGGAATCTCTCGGGCGGCGTGGCAACCGTTAGTCTTTCGACGTTGAACGTGGGCGACCAGGCCATCGCCGCTGAATATGGCGGTGACACGAACTTCTACGCCAGTATCGCCAGCGCTATCACTCACACGGTCAACCGGGCCGATACGGCGACGACGGTTACAGCACACACGCCGCAGCCGTCGATCTTCGGCCAGACGGCCACGTTCACGGCCACGGTGAGCGCGAGTGCGCCGGGGGCAGGTGCGCCGACCGGCACGATCACCTTCTTCGCCGACGGCAATCCGATTAGCGCAGGGACGCTGTCAGGCGCTGCGGCTTCGGTCAGTTATGCGGCGTTGAGCGTGGGTGATCATGCCATCACTGCGCAGTACAACGGCGATAGCAATTTCAACCTCAGTATCTCGGGTGCGATGACGCACACCGTTGATAAAGCGGAGACCACCACCTCGATTACGTCTGAACCTGATCCATCGGTCGTCGGCCAATCGATCGCGATCACGGCGACGATCACGGCCAACGCGCCGGGCGCGGGTGTGCCGGGCGGCACGGTGATCTTCTATAACAGCGGCCTCTCACTGGGTTCGGCGATCTTGTCGAATGGCGCGGCCTCACTCAGCACCAATAGCCTCGCCGTCGGCGCACAGCCGATCACGGCCACGTACAGCGGCGATACCAGATTCAACGCCAGCAGCGGCGCGCACACGCACACCGTCGATCAGCCGGGCACGACCACGGTCGTCAGCGCGCACGCGCCGCAGCCGTCGATCTTCGGGCAGGCGGCGACGTTCACGGCGACAGTCAGCGTCAATGCGCCGGGGGCGGGCACGCCGACCGGGAGCGTCACTTTCTTCGCCGACGGCAACTCGATGGGTACGGGGACGTTATCGGGTAACAGTGCCTCAATCAGTTACGCCGCGTTGACGGCGGGCGATCACGCCATCACTGCGCACTACGGCGGTGATAGCAGCTTCGTCGGCAGCACCTCAACTGCGATCACGCACACGGTGAATAAGGCCGATACAACGACGGCCATCACGGCGCACGCCCCGCAGCCGTCGATCTTCGGGCAGGTGGCTACGTTCACGGCGACGGTGACAACAAATGCGCCGGGCAGCGGCACACCGATCGGGAGTGTGAGTTTCTATGCCGACGGTAACTTGATCGGCACGAGCGGCCTATCGGGCGGCCTGGCGACGATCAATACATCGGCGTTGAATGCGGGCGATCATGCCATCACGGCCGCGCACCTCGGTGGGGCGAACTTCGCCACCAGCACATCTGGCGCGATCACGCACACCGTGAACAAGGCCGATACAGCGACCGGTGTAGCGGCTGCGCCTGAGCCATCGACGTTTGGACAAGCGGCCATGTTTACGGCAACGGTGACGACGGATGCGCCGGGTAACGGCACGCCGACCGGATCGATCACGTTCACGATCGATGCGATCAACGTCAACGTCCCGCTCGATGCGAACGGGCAGGCGGCGTACATCACCGATACGTTGTTGGTTGGCGCCCACGCCGTGAGCGCGGACTACAGCGGTGCAGCGAACTTCAACGTCAGCAGCGGCGCGCTGAGCGGCGGTCATACCGTCATCGATACGCCGATCGCGGACGTTATCGCGCTCAACTCCAGCCCGACGCGGCTGAGCGATACGACGTTCTTCACGGTCACGGCGACAGGCAGCAATATCACGTATGAGTGGGACTTTGGCGACAGTACTGCGACTGCCAGCGGCGCTACGGCGGACCATGTCTACGCGGCCGCGGGCGCATACACTGCGCGCATCACTGCGACCAACGGCGTCAGCGTCGTTGTCGCCACGACGCCGGTAAGCATCACTAACCTCGCGCCGCTAGCAGCTGCAGGTGCTGATCAGGCGGCGCTGGTTAACGCCTTAGTCACGCTCGACGGCACGGCCTCCGGCGATCTCGACGGGCATTTGCCCCTGGCGTATCTATGGCAGCAGACGGGTGGCTCGCCGGTAACCTTGAGTGACGCGGCGATTAGTCAGCCGACGTTCACAACGCCCGCTGTGCCCCAGGTGCTGACGTTCACGTTGATCGTCACCGATGCTTTCGGCGCGGGCAGTGCGCTCGATGAAGTCGTGGTGCTGGTCGATGATCGCGCCATCACGGATCTGGACGCTATCAACGACGGCCCGCTGGTGGTTGGCAACACGACGCACCTCACGGCCACGATCGGCGCGGGCAGCAATGCGCTGTATGTGTGGGACTTCGGCGACGGGCAGACGGGCAGCGGGGCGCAGACTGCTCATCGATATGAGCGGGCCGGTTTCTACACAGCCACCGTCACCGCCACGAATGGCGCCGGATCGATCAGCGCGACAACGGTCGTGATCATCGAGCACGTAATCGTGCGTCTGCCGCTTGTAATGAATCGCTATGCGTCTGCGCCTGATCTCGTTGTGGAACAGATCATTGCCAGCGGCAACGACGTGCAGGTCGTTATCAAAAATCGTGGCGATGCGCCGGTGTTGAACGAGTTCTGGGTGGACGTGTACATCAATCCGACTCAGGCGCCCACGGGCGTGAATCAGACGTGGCCGATGCTGGGCGAGCAGGGACTGACCTGGGGCGTTACGGCGGATGCTTTGCCGGCGCTGAAGCCGGGCGGGGTACTAACGCTGACGCTCAATGATGCCTATTACTTTGCGGACTTGAGCAACGTCGTGTGGCCGCTGTCGGCCGGTACGCTGCTGTACGCGCAAGCCGATTCGGCGGATGCGACGACGACCTATGGCGCAGTGTGTGAGAATCACGAATTTGTCGGCCTGCCGTACAATAACATCTACGGGCCGGTGACGATCACGCCGGGCAACGACGTTGAGTGGTCGCCAACTCGATCGGCCGGTGGCCCGATCACGAACCATCGGTTGCCGCGCAGGCCATAAGCCGTCCGGCGTTGCTTAAGGAGATCGATCATGAATCGGAAAATGGTGTGGAGTTTGATCGCATTTGGCGCGCTGTTAATCGGCCTGATGAGTTTCTCTGTGCCCGTAAGCGCCGGACCGTTGGCGTTGCCGCCGCGACCGACACCTGTGCCTACGGTGACGCCGGTCGTTGCATCCGCGGCGTTGGCCAAAGGCGGCATTATTGAACTGCAAGCGGGAGTGGGGCATGTTAGTCAATGGACGTTCATCGAATGGCAGGATGACGCCGACCGCTGGCACACGGTTGATGGCTGGCAGGGTACGATCGATGCGGCTGGCAAAGTAGTGTGGTGGGTCAGCCCGTCCGACCTGGGCAAAGGTCCGTTCCGGTGGAGCGTGGCCGATCGATTGGGCGGCGCTACTGTGGCGACCAGCACGGCGTTCAACTTGCCGAGTTATAGCGGTCAGCGCGTGTTCGTTGAAGTGCAGCCTTAAACTGACACTCCTCCGATCTTGATAAACCGGTTCTTCCGGCTTCGACGGGTTAGCCACGATGAACGCTTCGTCACCGCGCGACATTGCCTGCAAGCCTTATCCGTCAAATAATCAGATTCATATCGCCGAACTCATGCCACAAATAGCGGCGTTCGATCGCTGCCTGATACGCGGCTTGCAATCGCGCCGGCTCGACAAACGCGCTGAGCAAATCGAGGTGACTGGCGTGCGGCTCGTGCAGGCCCGTCACCAGACCGTCCACCACGCGCAGTTGATGATGGGGGGCGATGTGCAGTCGAGTCCAGCCACGCGCAGCGGCGACGGCGCCATCTGATCGCGCCAGAGACTCCAACGCTCGCACCACCGTCGTGCCCACGGCAATCACGCGGCCGCCCTGCTGCCGGGCGGCGTTCACGGCCCTGGCGGTGATCTGCGGCACGTGATATTCCTCATCGTAATTGGGATGCAGCGCATCGACGACGTCATCGCGAGTTGAAGACAGGCCGGTATGCAGCGCTAATGTCGCAAAGCCCACACCCTTGCGTCGCAACTTCAACAACAACTCCCACGTAAAAGGCCGCCCGGCCGACGGCATCTCGACCGAACCCGGTTCGCCTGCATACACCGTTTGATAAAGATCGAGCGGCAGCGCCTGGGGCACATACGTGTAGCGCACCGGCTCGCCCAGCCGATAGATCAGATCGAGCAGCGGCGTGCAGCACCGATCGAATTCCATTTGCCACAAGAACGGCAGATCGGGGCGGCGGCGCAGAATGTGCGCCGACAGGCCCTGACCAAAGTCGAGGCGCATGCCGGCGCGACCTACGTGCGTGCGGCCTTCCAACAATAGAACATCCCAGCGCGCTGAGGTCCGGCGATGAGCCAACCGCACCTCGATCGCTTCGCCGCGCTCATCGGTCGCGCGCAACAGGCCCGGCAACGTCCGACTGGTATTCGCGACGAGCAAATCGCCTTCACGCAGGTAGTCGCTCAACGCATCGAACCGCGTATGACTGAACTCACCGTTGAAGCGCGGCAGCACCAGCAGGCGAACCTGATCGCGGCGCAGGCCGCGATGTTCGGGCGGTTCGTGCGCTTCCAGTTCGGGCGGCAGCCTGAAGTTCAATACCGGTTCAATGGAAGTGAGTGTGGTGTTCATCGGTTCGCCTTCTCCAGCGCGAACGCCTGCGCATCGAAGCGTTGGCCGTTGACGCCGGTAGATTCATCAGAGGCGAGATAAACGAAGACGGGCGTCACGGCTGCGGGCTGCGCCCACTGTGCCGGATTTTCGGTCGGTTCGGCCAATCGATGCATCAGCGTGTCCAGGCTGCCCGGATCGACGCTGTTGATGCGCACGCCCGTGCCGTGCAGTTCGGCCGCCCACGTGCGTGTCAGCTGATCGAGCGCCGCCTTCGAGATGCCGTACGCGCCCCAGGTGGGATAGCCAACTACGCCCGCATCCGAACTCACGTTGATGATCGAGCCTGCGCCGCGGGTCAGCATCTGGCCGGCGAGCGCGCGCGTCAACCTGAACGGGCCGATCGTGTTGGCACGCAGCACGTACTCAAATTCTTCGATCGGATAATCCACGAGATAGGGCATGGGCGTCGGCCCCAGCGCGGATGCGTTGTTGATCAGCACATCGACGCGCCCGAAGTGCGCCAGCGACTCGCCCGCCAGCCGTTCCACGTCCGCCCGATCGGCCACATCCGCGACAACGCTGAGCGTGGCAGCCCCCAGTGCGTGTGCGGCTTGCTCGGTTTTCGCCAATTCGGCGGCGCTTGACCCGCGCGAATTCAAAATCAGGCTTGCCCCCCGACGAGCGAACTCCAACGCCAGGGCCTGCCCCAATCCCCGCGACGCGCCCGTAATCAAGATCACTTTGCCCGTTAACGTTTCCATCACACGGCCTCCCCTGGTGTGCAATTTGATCTGAGGTGATTGTAACCGGCTTTCTGTAATTTGTAAACTATATCGTTTATAAATTAGATAAAGTTTGCCAGACGGCGGCGGCCGTGCTACACTTGAAACATGAGCGACCTTCAGGCAAGTTCCACCCGGTACGAAGTCCTGCGGCTGATCCGCCTGGCGGGCGGGCTGACCGCGCAGCAGCTGGCCGCCGAATTGAAGATCACGTCGATGGGCGTGCGCCGCTATCTGGTGGCGCTGGAACGCGACGGGCTGGTGCGCGTCCAGATGCAGCGCCAGGCCGCGGGGCGTCCGACCTACGTGTATCGTCTGACCGAAGCCGGTTACGACACGTTCCCCAGTAATTACGATTTGCTGGCGACGCAATTGCTTGATGCGGTCCAAGTGCATGACGGCGACGCGAAGGTGGACGAGCTGTTTGCACGGCGGATGGATCAACTGGTGGCGCAATACGAGCCGCGCATGCGGGGCAAGGATCTGGGCGGGCGCGTGGCTGAACTCGCCCGGATTCAAGATGAGAACGGCTATATGGCTGTCTGGGAAACCATGCCGGACGGCTATCTGTTAAAGGAACAGAACTGCGCCATCTATCGCGTGGCCTGTCGTTTTCAATCGGCCTGTCACTATGAGATCGAACTGTTTCGCCGCTTGCTCGACGCAAAGATTGAGCGCATTCAACATCAGATCAAAGGCGAGTTGACGTGCGCCTATCACATCACGCCAAAAGTGCGGCGATTGCGCTCGAAGACGGGGCGTTAGGCCCGATTGGAAGCCCTCTTCTGTAATGGAATCCGTGCGATTGTGCGCCCTGGGATCACTCTGCCTCACAACCGATCGGGCCTCGTATCCGATCACGGCCGCCGCGCCCGCGCTGCTGCTCGGCTATCTGATCTGCCATGCGGCCAACGGCCAGCCGATTACTCGATCACGTCTGGCCGGCACGCTGTGGCCCGACGAGTCCGAAACCCGCGCGCGGCGGAATCTCACCGACACGCTCTATCGGCTGCGCCGCGCGATCGAAGTGCAGATCGCCGATCGGATACTGCACGTTGACGACGAAACGATCGCGCTTGGCGAGGTCACGATCGACGTCACCGAATTTCGCCGCCTGGCTGCTTCGGCGCAGGCCGCTGACTGGCAGGCCGCGCTAGACCTGTATGCGGGCGATCTCCTTTCAGACCTCGATGCCGATTGGTTGCTGGCCCCGCGCGAGCATCTGCATGAGACTTACCTCGCCACGCTGGAACGTGTGTGTGACGCACGCTTCACATCCGGCGCGCTGCCCGAAGCGTTAGCGATCGCGCTGCGCTGGGTCGAGGCTGATCCGTTGAGCGAAAACGCGCATGCCACCGTCATGCGTCTCTACGCACGCCTGGGCCGTCACGCCGATGCGCTGCGACAATACGATCGACTGGTACAGCTGCTCGATCGAGAATTGAAGATCGAACCGCTGCCTGAGACGCGCTCGCTCGCCGCATCTCTTCGCAGCGAAATCGAGTTGACACACCGCGTCCCGGTGCGCGCTGCTTCACTGCCGTTCGTCGGACGTGTCGCCGAGCGCGCGATGTTGCTCGAAGCCGTCGAAGCGATGATCGCTGGTCGGGGTGGAATGATCGCCGTCGAGGGTGAGGCAGGCATTGGCAAGAGCCGCCTGCTCGACGAAGTCGCGGCCAGCGCCAAATGGCGCGGTGTGACGGTTGTCACCGGTCGAGCGACGGAAGCGCCGTCGGCTTCGCCGCTGGCGCCTCTCACGGAGGTACTGGACTCTGCGTTTGACGGCGCGCGCCGGGCACAGCTTGAGATGCTGCTGCCCGATGAGACCCTGGCCGCCCTCGCGCCACTGATCGATCGGTGGCGCGACCGCGCGCCGTTGCCCGATCTGCCGCCGCTGCCGGCCCGCCAGCGTTTTCATCGAGCGTGGTGTGAGGTGCTGCAAACTCTGGCCGCTATTGCGCCGCACGTGATGGTGATCGACGATGCGCACTGGGCGACGCAATCGGTCTGGGAAGCACTGGACGAAGTCGCGCCGCTGTTGGCGCAACTGCGCGTGTTGATCGTCGTCGCTTATCGGCGCGCGTCCCTCGAATCAACCTCCGGCTGGAAGACCGTGCAGCACTGGGAGCGTGATGGCCGGCTGAAAGCGCTGACGCTTTCGCCGCTCGATCAAGCCGAAGTTGCGCAGCTGCTTCCGTCGGATCAAAACGACACGGCCGCCGAGGTGCTGGCGCTTACCGGCGGCAACCCTTTCTACGTGATGCAGGCGCTGCTGTCTGAGCAAGCCGGGACGGCTGCGCACAACGTCGATCAGCTGGTGCTGGCCCGTGCGCTGGCTTTATCCCCCGTCGAGCGTGAGGCGTTATCGGCCGCTGCCGTTCTGGGTATGACCGTTTCGTTCAGGCTGTGGTCGACGCTAAGTGATCTCGATCCTGCGCGCTTAATCGCTACAGCTGATCGACTGACCTCTCAAGCGTTCCTACAACCGATCGCGGCTGGCTATGCCTTCGCGCACGATCTGATTCAAGCGATCATCTACGAACAGATCGATCCCGAACGGCAGCAAGACCTGCATCGCCGCGCGGCGAGGGCTGTGCGTGAATTCGATCCAGATAACGCTCACGCACTGGCCTTTCATCTCGATCGAGCGGGCCTGGCCGAGGAGGCCGCCGCAGCTTATCGTCGCGTGGGCGAGCAAGATCGGGTGCGCTTCGCGTTTGCAGAGGCGCGGGCTGCATTCGAGCGCGCGCTGGACTTGCTGCCTGACGAGCCGGCGCCGATCCGCATTGAAACCCTTCTGGCGCTGGCGCAGGTCTGCGATGTGCTGGGAGCGCGTGAGTGCCAACACGCGGCGATCGAATCCGCCCGACGTGCCGCGCGCCAACTGGGAGACAGTCCGCTGATGATCCGCGTGCTGCTGCTGGCCGGACGGCTTGCCGCCCAGACCGGACAGCTGCCAGCCGCCGAAGACACCTACACGGAAGTCTTGCGCCTGGCGCAGCAGACCGGCGATACTACGCAGCAGATCGAAGCGGCTTTTCTGTTGGGCGATCTGGCTAATCGCAAAGGCGATCACGAGGCAGCCAGCCGGCGTTATCAACAGGTTCTGGCGCAAGCGGAGTCGCTGGGCGATCGGGGCCGCATGGCGCGCGCGCTGCGCGGCCTGGGCATGATCGCCCGTCGCAACGGGCAGCCGGCGGAGGCCATTCGCTGGTTCGAGCGCGCCCTGACCCTGCAGCAGGCATTGGGCGATCGGATCGGTGAGTCGATCACGCGCGTCAACCTGCTGTCGAGTTGTTACGATCTGGGGGCGTGGGATCGGCTGCTGGGCCTGGCTGAAGAGACACAGGCTCTGGCTGAAGCATTGCATCGCAAAGAGAGCATTGCGTTGGTGCGGCACTTGCAGGGATTGGCCTGCTTTGCGCTGGGCGACTTTGAAGCAGCGCGCCGCTGTCTGGCCGATGCCATACGCCTGTACAACGAGATTGGTGATCGTGTCACAGCCGGGCTGGCCCGCAACGCGATCGGACTGGTGGCCGAAGCAGAAGATGATGTGGCCGGTGCGCAGCGTGAATACGAGGCGGCGCTGGCAGCGGCCGTCGATCTGAACGCGACAACTGAAGCCGCCTATGCTCAACACGATCTGGGTGCGCTGCTGTTACGCCTCAACCATCACACTGCGGCGATTCCTTTGCTGGACGCGGCGCGTGCCAAATGGCGCGAACTGGGCAACGATCTGCTGCGGCTCAAGAGCGAAGCCTATCTTGGACTTGCGCTCTTGGCTAACGGTGATCGATCGACTGCGCGAGAACTGGCCGAAGAAAACTGGCAGGCTCTTCAACGCGGCGGCCTCAGCGGTGAGCAGCCGCAGAGCTGGCTGTGGGCGCTGCAACGGTTGCTCGCTCAGTTGAATCAATCTGAACAGGCCACTGCGGTGCTGCGCGCCGCTTATGCGGAATTGCAGCGTCAGGGCGAGGCCATTGCGGACGATCGACTGCGGCAGCAATTCTTCAACCGCGTGCCGCTTAATCGATCGATCGTCGCAGCTTACGATCAGTTGAACCGGCGACAGCGCCGCTTCACGATCGCCCTTGTGCGCGCCGACGTGCCGCTGGGCCGCAAGCTGACCGATCGGGATTACGTGACGATCGAGTGGACGATCGCCGCGCCCGAAGACGACGCACTGACTGATCCCGTCGATCGACGGCGGCACATCCTCAGCCGCTTGATCGCCGAAGCCCGATCGGCTGGCGCCGCCCCCACCGATCACGATCTGTCGCGCGCCCTCGATGTCAGCCGCCGCACGATCATGCGCGACATCGAGGCCCTCCTGCACTCGGGCGTGAAACTCCCCACGCGCCGCCGCAAACCGTAGATCGTCATTGCGAGGAGCGCTTCTCAGCGACGAAGCAATCTTGGTTCGACCGGGGCTGAGATTGCTTCGTTGCGTCCTTCGACTCCGCTACGCTTCGCTCAGGATGCTCCTCGCAATGACGCCTCGTTCAATCCTTCACCGATGTCACAATAGTCTGTCCACCTCGAAGTGAGGCGAGAGTGCGCCGACACCGATCGCGTATGCTGGTCGCATGCGTGAACGTCGCTTCGCTTTTGTGCTGCGCTTGTGGATTGAACATGACGATCGGAATGAGGTGTCGGCGCTGCGCGGCTCGCTGCAGGCCGCCGAAGTCGATGGGGTGCGGGACTTCACGTCGGTGGATGATCTGCCGGCGCTGCTGCGCGAGGCAATCGAGCGCGCTGAACCAACGCCACGCTCAGGGGAGGATCGATCATGAAACGTCGTCTGCTGACGATTTGTCTGGCCCTGTTGGGTCTGGTTGCGATCTCGACTACCAGCCGCGCCGCACCTGAGGCGATCATCACCGTCACGTCAACGGGAGACGCCATCGCCGCCGATGGAGCGTGCACGCTGCGCGAAGCGATCACGGCGGCCAACACCAACTCGATCGTGAATGAGTGCCCCGCCGGATCGATCGGCCTCGACACGATCGGGTTTGCCATCGGCTCGATCGGATCACAGCAGACCATCCAGCCTACATCGGCCTTGCCCGCCATCACCGATCCGATCGTCATCGACGGCTGGAGTCAGGGCGGCGCGGGCTATGCCGGCCCGCCGCTGATCGAGATCAACGGCAGCGCCATTGCGACGTGGAACACTACCAACGGCCTGCAACTCACTGCCGGCAGCAGCACCGTGCGCGGACTGGCGATCAACTATTTCAACATCGCCATTAGCCTGGAATCGGCCGGGAACAATGTCATTGCCGGCAACTATCTCGGCCTGGCCCTGGACGGCGTTACACCCATCGGCAATCGTACCGGTCTGCGGATCGCTGCCGCTTCAGACGGCAACCGCATCGGCACGAACGGCGACGGGATCGACGATGCGGCTGAACGCAACGTCATTTCGGCCAGCGGCTTTGTTCAGCAGAACAACAGCACGGGCATTCTGATCGATCAAGGTTCGGACAACAACTGGATCGCCGGGAACTTCATCGGCACGGATGCCACCGGCACGCAGGATCGCGGCAACGCGAGCAGCGGCATCACCACCGGCGGCGTCACGATCATCGGCACGAATGGCGACGGCGTGGGCGACGCGGTGGAAGGCAACCTTATCGCCGGCAACAACAGTCACGGCGTCGCTTTAGCGTCCACCTCCAGCGGATCGCGCGTAGCGGGCAACAAAATCGGTACAGACCTCACCGGCGCGATCGCCATTCCCAACAACTCCAATGGCCTCAGCGTCGGCTCGTGCAGTGCGGGACAATGCTCAAATTACATCATCGGCACGAACGGCGACGGTGTCTCTGATGCGCTGGAAGGCAATCTCATTTCCGGCAATGGCGCGGGCGGTGTGTTCATCCCCGCCGGAACGCTGAGCAACAACGTCATCGCCGGGAACAAGATCGGTACGAATGCCGCTGGAACGGCTGCCGTTCCCAACGGTGATTACGGCGTCCATCTCGGCGGTGACTTCAGCCGATTGGGGACGAACAACGACGGCGTCTCGGATGACCTGGAAGGCAATCTGATCTCCGGCAATGGCGATGGGGCCGGCAACGACAATCACGGCGTGGTCATTCCCGGCGGGTCCGATCACAACGTCATCGCCGGAAACAGAATCGGCGCCAATGCCGCTGGGACGGCCGCCATCCCCAACGGGCAAACCGGCTTGCGCGTGGAAGACGACTATAACACCGTCACCGGCAACCTCATCTCCG
>JACRBO010000653.1 GCA_016219235.1 Chloroflexota bacterium | reverse complement strand
GACGGTCTCGGCTGGCGATCTGGCCGATATCCCGTTCAACCGCAAACCGATCGGCAGTGGGCCGTTCAAGATCGAAGCCTTTGGCAGCGGCGATCCGGGACAACCTCAGCATGTGCTGCTAGCGGCATTCCCCGGCTACTATGGCCGCCAGCCGTTCATCGCCAAGATCGACTTTAAGTTCTATACAGACTTTCCGTCGATGTTAGCTGCCTATCGCGCCGGAGAAATTCAAGGCATCGATCAGGTTCCAACCGGCAGCCTGGCCGCAGTCCGCGATATGCCTAATCTCAATTTATACAGTGCGCCTGTCGCCGCCTACACCATGATCTTCATGAATCAGGGCGATGACACCCTGCCGTTTTTCCAGAGTCAGCAGGTGCGTCAGGCGTTGCTGCTCAGCCTCGATCGGCAGAAGATGGTCGAAGGTGTGCTGCATGGTCAAGGCTTGATCGCCGACAGCCCGATCATTCCCGGCACGTGGGCATATGCCGGCGGCCTGCCGCCGGTGCTGCCCAATGTCGATCAAGCGCGACAGCTGCTCAACCAGGCCGGCTGGCGCTTCCCAACGGCCTCACAACCGGCAGTCGATCGGACCGGTGACGCGATCGCGGCTACGTCAACCCCGGCCCCCAAGACAAAAGAGCCGCCCATCCGCGTCAAAGATGGCGTGCCGATCTCATTTACCCTGTACACGAAGAACGATCCCATTCAGGTGGCGCTGGCTGAATCGATCGCCGCGCAATGGCTCGAAGTGGGCGTTAAGGCCAGCGTCGTGCCGGTGCAGGCCGGCCTGGTCAGCAACTACCTGGCGCCGCGCACGTATCAGGCGGCGCTGGTCGAAGTGCAGCTGCCGAATGATCCCGATCAATACCCTTTTTGGCATGAGACACAGGCGACTGCGCCGGGACAGAATTATTCACAATTCAAAGACCGCGACGTCAGCGAAGTGCTGGAACAAGCGCGCCGCGCGGCTGATCTACAATCGCGCATCGATCAGTATCGCAAATTCCAGGAGATGTTTATCGAACGTGTGCCGGGCATTTTGATCTATTATCCGATTTACACCTATGCCGTCAGCGAAAAAGTAGTCGATGTGCAGATCGGCCCGATCGCGCATCCGGCCGATCGGTTCCGCACGTTACCCGATTGGTATGTCATCACCCGCCGTGTGATCGCCAGCAACACATCGCAACTCAAATGAGTGTGATCATGCGGTCAACGTTCATTCGAACGCTTGACAATTCGATCCATTTGGGTAAAATGGGGAGCGTAACGCCGGAGTGGCGGAATTGGCAGACGCGCTACGTTCAGGGCGTAGTGAGGGTTCCCTCATCTGGGTTCAAATCCCAGCTTCGGCACTCAAGAAGCCCCAGGCTGGTTTGGGGCTTCTTCGTTTTATAGTGAGCGAGATGATGAACAGTCAACGGCGTTGGCAAATCTGGAAGTCGCCCTATTTCTGGCTCAGCGCAGTGGCGCTGTTGGCCTTGCCGTTGCTGGCTGACTTCAACGTGCGTCTGGCGTACAGCCGGCAGCTCACCGCCGAAGAGGCACAACTTCAACAACAGATCATCGGTGAGCAGGCGCGACAGGCGGCATTGAAGGAATTAGAGCAGTACGTCAAGTCGGATGCGTACGTTGAGCATTGGGCGCGCATGGCGCGTCTGACAAAGCCGGGTGAAGTGCCAGTCGTTCCAGTGCCGATGGAACTCGATCGCAAGGTTGACGCTCCGCAATCCACGGCACGCACCGTGAATAATATCCACAGCGAGTGGTGGCTGGTGTTACTCGACCGGATGCCGAGACCTTGACGAAACTTGCTCCAAGTGGTACAATCTTCAGGCGCAGGCAAACGCGCGCCAACATCGCGGGGTAGAGCAGTGGCAGCTCGTCGGGCTCATAACCCGGAGGTCACAGGTTCGAATCCTGTCCCCGCTACTTGAGTGACACCGTAGACCGCAAGGCTACGGTGTTTTCGTTACCTGACGGTCTGAGGTTCACGGTCCTGTTGCCCCAGGAGGATTTCCGAATGAACCGTAGAGCGTCAGGTTCCATGACTTTGTCCAGGGCAACCGAAGGCTTTTTGCAGTACAAAGCGGCCGAAGGACTCAGCCCCAACACACTCCGCAGTTACGAACACGACCTCAAGTTGTGGCTGGAATACACGACCGATACGCCCATCAATTGCCTGAGTCCTCTGAAATAACTCTACCAACCGAGCACCCACGGCCCGCGGCGGGGCGCGATGAGCGCCCGAAGCGCGATCAAAAAAGAGCCGGCGAGCGACGGCGGCGTGGCTTCGTCCGCGGTGGTTTCGGCGGCAGTTGGGG
>JACRBO010000656.1 GCA_016219235.1 Chloroflexota bacterium | reverse complement strand
CCGGATCGCGCCATGCGATCTTGCTCAACAGCGGCATCATCGACACCAGCACCAGCAGCCAGCAAACATCAGCCGCCACGACCCAACTGTCGTAGTTCAGTATCGTCGCGACTGTGGTCAACAGCGCGGCGGCCAGCAGTCCCATCTGCACTTTCAACAGCTGCGGCGTATGTGAATCGCGCACGGCCTTGCCAGGATGCCGCTTCAACACCAGCATCTTCCAGCAGCCGATACCGAACTTGCGCCGCGCGTACTCAGCCAGGGTAGCGTCGTGTTGATGATAGACCACGGCCCGGGGCGCGAACACCAGGCGATGGCCCTGCGCGGCCAATCGGAACGAAAACTCTTGATCTTCACCTGAAGCCGTCGTGAACGTCTCGTCGAAGCCACCGCTGGCTAAAAACACGTCGCGCCGATAAGCAGCCGAATACGTGTCCACAAAATCGATCGCCGCCTGATTTGCCAGGCGATCGTACTTGTCCTGGTATTCCTGCTGTACGAAGCGCGCCACCAGTGATTTTTGCCGTGTGCGATATACGCCCTTGGCTCCGGTCACGGTCTTGTCATGCAAAGGCGCAGTCAGGCATTCCAGCCAATCGTGGGCGGGTTCGCAATCGGCATCGGTAAAGGCCAGTATTTCACCGCGCGCGGCTTGCGCGCCTAGATTGCGCGCGTGTGCGGGTCCGCCGTGCGGGGCGCGGATGACAGATCCCTGCGCGCCTTCTAACAGCTTCGCGGCCACCTCGGCGGTTTGATCGGGCGAGCCGTCATCGACGACGATGATCTCGTATGTCTCGCACGCCAGCGTCTGATCGCGCAAGGCCGCCAGGCAGTGCGGCAGCACGCCCGTGGCGCGATAGGCTGGAACGATGACGGAATAGGTAGGCATGGTCTTTTAACGCCGATTCAAAACGATCAATAGTCCCGCACCGATGACGGCTGGCGCGAAGATCACGACATGCAGTGTCAACCCGATCGCGAGGGCCGTTTCCAACGGTACGTTCACCGCGCCCAGCGCCGAAATGGTCACGCCTTCAAACAGGCCCAGGGCCGCAATCGATGGCGGCAGCGTGATGCCGATCATGAGCGCCACCATCAATACCAGTGCGCCGCTCCACGACTCCACGCCGTAAGCGCGCATTCCGGCGTAATTGGCGACAACGCCCAGACCCCACGTCGTGATGGACCAGACGGCGCAACGGCCAAACGTCGATCGATCACGCAAGGCGGTGAAACTGGTGAACAAACGGCGCAGGCGATCGGCCAACGGCAACCGACCGATCAACCGATCGAGCCGAGCGACCCAGGGACCAACCGGTGCAAGGGCGATCACGGCAAACCCGATTAGCACAAGCGCTGCGACGAGGCCGATCGATCTCAAGGCTATACTGTACCACATCGGCACGACGACGGTGACAGCCACGATCAGGGCTAAAGCGGCCAGCGTCAGCCAGTCCCACGCTTTCTCCAGGGCAATGCTGCCCAGGGCGCGCTCCACGGACAGGCCGGACGCGGGCACACCTTCGCTGCGCGCCACGATGACGGATCGAGCGACATCGCCCAGACGCAGGGGCAGGACAAAGTTGAGCACCTGCCCGATCAAGAGCGCGCGCAGCAGCGTCGGGCCGCGAAGATCGATCGGGTGCAGCAAGGCCGCCCACCGTTTGATGCGCGTAAACATCGTGCCTAGAATGACGATTGTGCTAAAGGCAATCCAGCGGCCATCGGCCACCATCAATACGCGGCTGAATTGCCTGCTGTCGATATCGCGCGCGATCAGCCAGATAATTCCCACACTGATCAGCGCGCCCGCCGCGATGGTCAACCAGCGCAGGGGCTTCATCACGCAAAGACTTCGGCGTCGATCAGCCGCTGACCGACCCCGTCTTTGGCGGACAAAAGCGGCGGTTGCCCGTCGATGAGCGGCCAGTCGATGCCCAGCTGCGGATCGTTCCAAAGCAGGCTGCGTTCCCACTCGGCGGCGTAATAGTCCGTGACTTTGTACAGAAACTCGGCCCACGGGCTGAGCACATAGAAGCCATGCGCGAAGCCGGGCGGCACCCACATCATACATTTGTTGTCAGCCGAGAGACGTGCGCCCGTCCACTGGCCGAAGGTGGGCGACGAGCGGCGCAGATCGACGGCGACATCGTAGACTTCGCCCGCCGTGACGCGCACCAGCTTGCCCTGCGTCTGGCGAATCTGATAGTGCAGCCCGCGCAGGGTGCCCTGCTGCGAACGCGAGTGGTTGTCTTGCACGAACTCGGCGGTGACGCCCAGGTCGGCCAGTTTGCGCTGATGATAGGTTTCCATGAAGAAGCCGCGCGCGTCCTCAAAGACTTGCGGCTGAACGATCAGAACGTCGGGAATGTTGGTTGGAATGGTTTTCATAGTTGAGTCAGAAAGCGCCGGTGCGTTTGATCACCGCGCCGATGGTCTTCCACAAGATCAGGATGTCGAGCAATAGCGAATAGTTCTGGATATAGTATAAATCATCCCGCGTTTTAGCGAGCGTCGGTTTCTCGCTGCGGCCATTGACCTGCCACCAGCCCGTCATGCCTTGCGGCACGTTGAAGCGCTTGCGCTGCCAGTCGGCGTATTGATCGACCAGCCACGGCAATTCGGGCCGCGGGCCGACCAGACTCATGTCGCCGATGAGCACGTTCCACAATTGCGGCAGTTCGTCCAGACTGAATTGACGCAGCCAACGGCCGACGCGCGTGAGGCGCGGATCGTCGGGCCGTTTGAACACCACTTGCCCGTTGGTTTGAGGTTGTACCAAATCGGGCAGGTGGTCGTCGGCCCGATCGATCATCGTGCGAAATTTGTACATCCAGAACAGCTTGCCTTGTTCGCCCACGCGCTGCTGGCAGAAGATGGCCGGGCCGGGCGAGTCGCGCTTGATGGCGAGTGCAATGATCGCCATTGGCAGTGCGCCGACGACGGACAAGACTGACGCGACGCTCAGATCGAAGACGCGCTTGACGATGCGCTGCACCGGCGTCAACACCGGATCGCGCAGACTGACGATGGGAATGCCGTCCAGATCGTCGATACCCGCGCGCGTGAAGGCCAGATCGAACAGATCGGGCACGACGCGCACGCTGACGGTGTGCCGCTGGAGATCGGTGATCAGATCGATCATGTCTTGCTGTGACCGCAGCGGCAGCGCGATCAAGACTTCATCGATGCGTTCGCGCGTCACGATCGAGGCCGCGGCGCTGAGCGGCCCCAATACGTTGGCGTCCGGGGTGTTGCTCAGAAAGCCCGCTAATTCCAGCCCCGTCCAGGTGTAGGCGCTCAAGCGCGCGGCGACTTCATCGGCCAGCGGGCCGGTGCCCACGATCAGCACGCGGCGTTTGCTGCCCGGCCAGGCAGCATGCCGCACGCGAAGTGTCAGGCGCAGACCGGCACGCCACGCCGTCAACAACGTCGCATCGACCAGCGCAAAGTAGACAAAGAGCACGCGCGATAGATCGCGATAGAAGAAGTAGGCTAGTCCGGCCAGAATCAGAATTGCGAAGCCAATGGCGACCAGCGTGATCTGCACATCGCCGATGGCGTGCAGTGAGCGGCGGCCATCGTAGACGGGCAGTGTGACAAATACGGCCACCCACACCACCAGCACCAGCGCGTAAAACGTCCAGTCGATGTTGAAAGCCAGCGGCGAGCCAGTCAGCGGATCGAGCGTCATGCCCAGCGGGAGGGCCAGGCGAATCTGGCGGGCGATGATCAGCGCCACCAGCGTCAACAGCATGTCGCCGAGGAAGAGCCAGAGGGTGAAGGTGCGGCTGGAGCGAGTGAGCATGGGCAATTAGCAATTAACACTGTGCAATGAACAATGAACAGCGAACAATGCAAGGTGCAGGATGCAGGATGCAAAATGATCAAGGTGTGGCGCGACGGTCACGAATCCATTGATAGATGAACAGTCCGGCGAGTAAGAGCCAGACGCCGATTTCGAGCGGGCCGCGGGCGGTGGCGGCCAGGCCCAGACTGAACAACGCTCCGGCGATATTGAGGACGGCTTGAATCGCCGGGCGGCCTAACGCCTGTCGCAGCCGCTGACCATCGATGCTGGCCTGCCAGCTGGCATAGCTCATGGCTGCCAGCGCCAGCGCTGCACCGCTGATCCAGATCGCGTTGGAGAAGACCGCCCACCAGTCGATCATGCTGACCCGAGCTGCGCGCGTGTTTCCGTGATGACCTCATCCAGCGTCTGATCGAGTTGGATGCGCGGCTGCCAGCCGATGGCGGCCGCGATCTTGTCGATGCCGGGCACTCGGCGGCGCATGTCTTCAAAGCCCGCCGCATAGGCTTGAGCGTAGGGAATCAACTTGATCTCGGCCTGACTGTCCGCGCGCGCCACGATGCGACGGGCTAAGTCGAGAATCGTGATTTCGTGCTGGCTGCCCACGTTGAAAATATCGCCGACCGCGCCGGGGTGTTCGCTCAAGCCGACGACGGCGCGCACGGTATCTTTGACGTTGCAGAAACAGCGCGATTGCAGCCCATCGCCATGCACGCTCAGCGGTTGGCCGCTGACGGCTTGTTTGACAAGGCGCGGAATGACCATGCCGTAGGCGCCGGTCTGACGCGGGCCAACGGTATTGAAGAAGCGGCAGATCACAACCGGCAGGCCGTACTTCGCATGATAGGCCAGCGCGAGAAACTCATCCATCGCTTTCGATTCGGCATAACTCCAGCGGCTTTTCGTGGTCGCGCCGTACACCCGATCGGCGTCTTCACGAAACGGCAGATCGTCGCTCTTGCCGTACACTTCCGAGGTGGAAGCAATCAGCACTTTGCGGCGATAACGGCGCGCCAGGCGAAGCACGGTCTCGCTGCCCAACAAGTTAGTCTCGATGGTGTGGACGGGGTCCTGGATGATCAACTCGACGCCCACCGCAGCCGCGAGGTGATAAATGATGTCACAGTCGCTGACCAGCCGATCCATTACGCCTTCATTCAGGATAGTTTCGTTGACAAACTGAAATTCCGGTCGATCGAGCAGGTGGGCAATGTTCGATAGCCGTCCGGTGGACAGATTGTCGATGGCGACCACGTGGTGACCGGCCGCGAGCAGAGATTCGGCCAGATGACTGCCGATGAAGCCGGCGCCGCCGGTGATGAGTGCACGTGACATGGTGATCCTTTGGGCGCAGAGTTGGGCTGATTATAATCGCCCAGCCAGCGATTGACCAGCGACGACGGGGCGCGTTCACAGCCGCCCGCGGACAACAAACAGCCCGATCGGCGCGAAGACCGATCGGGCTGTAAACGACCCGTCAGCGTGACGTTACTTCTTGGCCCACCACACGGTAATCATCGCCTCGCGACCGAAATCATAGTATTCCACTTTTACGGTGTGCGGCCCGGCGCTCAAATTGACCGTGCCTTTGGACACGCCGCGATGATCGAACCAGTCGTTGACGACGAGGTTGTTATCCACGTAGATGCGCACGCCGTCATCGACCTGCGCATAAAACTCGTAGGTGCCGGAACTGGCGAAGTACTGGGTGCTGATCCAGCGCGCCGACCACAGGTCTTTGGGCACCCCCGGCCCCGGCGAGGCCTCGCCCCAGTTGAAGTCGATCGACGGATCAATCCGGGAGAACTTCAGGAAGTCCAGGAATTGATTACCGTAATAGTAGCCCGTCCAGGCACTGCCAACCGGCGGCTGCGGCGAGATGGGCGTGGGCTGCGTGCCGGGCGCCGGCGTAACGGTCAGCCACGAGAGATAGATGTAACCCTGGCCGGTGGTCTTGTGGAATTCCAGCACGAGGGTGTGATACCCTGCGCCCAGTGCGACTTCTGGCGCCTGGGTACTGGCACCCGGAGCCCACGCATCCACTACCGGCACGCCGTCAACGTAGAGGCGGACGCCGCCGCTCCATTTGAGGTCGAAGCGATAGGTGCCGGTCTTGAAGTAGACCGAGCGTGTCCAGCGCACGGAGTAGTTATCGGCGGCCAGCTTGGGATTGGGCCAACCCTGCCCCCAGTTGAAGCCGATGCTGGCGTCGTTGCGCGTCAGCGACGGCGTGCCGGCCAGTTCGGCATTGTTAAAGTACTCGCCTTTCCACTGCGCATACGTCGGAGTGCCGCCGCCCGGTTTGGCGCACGGGATCAGCAGAATCATCCCGGCGTAAACATAGTTGGCATTGACGATGTTGTTGGCGCGCATCACGCTGGTCATGGCAACGCCATAGCGCGCGGCAATACCGCTCAACGTATCACCCCACTTGATGGTGTAGTAGAAGCCGCAGGTGGGCGTTTGCGGGTTGGGGTTGGGGCTGGGATTGGGCGCCGGTGCATTGCCCGGAATACACAGCGATTGACCGGCATAGACGGTGTTGGGGTTATACAGACCGTTGGCCTGCATGACGGCTTCAACGGTCAGGCCGTACTTCAAGCCAATGCGAAACAGGTTCTCGCCGGGCTGCACCAGATGATACTTGACGCAAGTGCTGCTCTGCGGGGCAGCGACGGCGACACTCGCTTGACTGGCGAGCAGCAAAGCGACGACAGCGACCAGCATGATAATACGACGGGTCTTCATGGTTGCTCCTTCTCCTATTCCAAGAGTCACAACGCAAATAGCCAGCGTGATCTGACTTCTAAAATACCATATCTGGTCACGCAAGGCAAACGCGGGGCAGGGTGCGAGTGCGCCGCAAAGTTGTGCGTGGCGACAGGCCGGCGACTGGAAGTCGCGCCTACAACTACACGAAGCCGGCCTCCGTCGGCTGGGGCCTAGTCGGCGCAGGCCGACTTCGTGTTTTTGTTGCTGCGAATTCCATTCGCCGGGACCAATCTGCGGGGTTCTTTATGACACGGGATTCTTTTGACACCCATTATCTTTCATGGTACTCTGCCCATCCGCAGTAGCTTGCGACTTTAGAGCAGAGCGGGCTTCCATGCCCGCGTCTTCGGCGGCGTGGGAGCCGCCTCTGCTGACAGCCTGTAATCTACTGATCTATTTTTCCGGCCAGGGAGCTGCTCATGTCAACCGCTGCTGCACCGCGCTACTTCAATACCGTCCTGGATGTGATAGGCCAGACGCCGTTGGTCAGACTGAATCGCGTTACGAATGGCCTGCCGTGTACGGTGCTGGCTAAATTGGAATTCTTGAATCCAGGCGGCTCGGTAAAAGACCGCATCGGGTTGGCGATGATCGAAGCAGCCGAACGCGAGGGCCGCCTGAAGCCGGGGGGTACTATCGTCGAAGCCACATCGGGCAACACGGGCGTGGGTCTGGCGATTGCAGCAGCCATTAAGGGCTACAAGTGCATCTTCGTCATGCCCGACAAAATGAGCCAGGAGAAAGTGCGGCTGTTGCGGGCCTTTGGCGCGCGCGTGGTTGTCACGCCCACCGCCGTCGAGCCGAACGATCCCCGGTCGTACTACAGCGTGAGCAAGCGCATCGTGGCCGAGACGCCCAACAGCATCCTGGCGAATCAATACCACAACCCGATGAATCCCGGCGCGCACTATCAGAGCACCGGGCCGGAGATCTGGCAGCAGACGGCGGGCCGCATCAAAGCCTTTGTCGCGGGCATGGGCACGGGCGGCACGATTTCGGGCACGGCACGGTATCTCAAAGAGCAGAATCCCGATGTGAAGATCATCGGCGTCGATCCGGTGGGTTCGCTGTTGTATGATACTTGGCGGCTGGGCCGCGTGCCCGATGAGCCGTTCTTGAAAACCTACAAGATCGAAGGCATCGGCGAGGACTTTCTGCCCAGCGCGATGGACCTCAGCCTGATCGACGAAGTGGTGCAGGCCGGCGATAAAGAATCGTTTGTGATGACGCGCCGCCTGGTGCGCGAAGAAGGCTTATTTGCCGGTGGATCGTGCGGCTCGGCCGTGTGCGGCTTGCTCAAATCCGCGATCGTCCGTGCGTTTGGTCCAGACGATCTGGTGGTCGTCATCCTGCCCGATTCCGGCACACGGTATCTGAGCAAAGTCTTCGACGACGAGTGGATGCGCGAATACGGTTTCCTGGAATCGGCCTGGGGCGAGACGCGCGTGGCCGATGTGCTGAAGTCCAAGGTGCGGCGGCCGCTCATCGCCGCGTCGGCATCCGATCGGATGCGGGAGATTATCGAGCGGATGAAGATGCACGACATCTCGCAGATGCCCGTGATCGGCGAAGGCAAACTCATCGGCATGATCAGCGAATCGACCTTGTTGTCACAGATGGCTATGCCGGGCGCGAGTCCAGAAGAATCGATCGCGCCGATCATCACCCGCCAGGTTACTACCGTCTCGCCCGACACGCACGCGGAGGCGTTGATGAACCTCTTTGGCGCAGGCCAGGCCGCCGTCGTCGTCGATAACGACCAGGTCGTGGGCATTGTGACGAAGATTGACTTGATTGATTATCTCGCAGTCCATATGAAGTGAACTGTGACAAGATGACATGATGACACGATGACAGGCAAGATCATCTTGTCATCCCTTCATCTTGTCAGAATGTGGAGCATATCATGACCAACCAACATCTCGGCGACATGAACGCCGCCGACTTCCGCCAGCACGGTAAAGAACTCATCGACTGGATCGCCGATTATCTGGAAAACGAGGATCGGCCACCGGTGCTGTCCCGCGTGAAACCGGGCGATGTAAAGGCGCAGCTGCCCAGCACGCCGCCGGCCGCGCCGGAGTGTTTTGAGGACGTGTTCGCCGATTTCAACGACATCATCATGCCCGGTATCACACACTGGAATCAGCCGGGATTTATGGCCTATTTTGGCATCACGGGTTCGATGCCGGGCATTCTGGGTGAGCTGCTCACGGCGAGCCTCAACGTTAACGGCATGTTGTGGCGCACCTCGCCGTCGGCCACTGAGCTGGAAGAGGTGGTGTTGAACTGGCTGCGTCAAATGGTGGGTCTGCCCGAAGCGTTCGAGGGCGTGGTCATGGACACGGCTTCGATTTCGTCGATGATTGCCGTGGCTGCCGCGCGCGAAGCGCTGAATCTGCGCATCCGCGAAGACGGCATGGCGGGCCGCTCGGATTTGCCGCGCCTGACGATGTACACGTCGGATCAATCGCACTCGTCGATCGAGAAGGCAGGACTCGTCCTCGGAATTGGGCATGCGAATGTGCGCAAGATCGAAGTGGACGCGGACTTCCGCCAACGTCCCGATCGGTTAGCGGCCGCCATCGAGGCCGATCGGCGCGCAGGCTATGTGCCGTTCTTCGCGTGCGCGACCGTCGGCACGACATCGACCACGAGCATCGATCCGGTACCGGCCATCGCCGACATTTGCGAACGCGAAAAGGTCTGGTTGCACGTCGATGGCGCGTACGGCGGTAATGCCGCCATCGTGCCGGAGATGCGGTGGGTGCTGAACGGCGTCGAACGCGCCGACTCCTTCGTGATGAATCCGCACAAGTGGTTGTTCACGCCGATCGATTTTTCGGCGTTTTATACCCGCCACGTCGACACACTCAAGCGCGCATTCAGCATTCTGCCGGAATATCTGCGCACCAGCGAGGGCGACGTCAACGCGGTGAAGAACTACATGGATTACGGTGTGCAGTTGGGGCGACGGTTCCGCGCGCTGAAGTTCTGGTTCATGGTGCGGACGTACGGGGTGGATGGCATCATCGCGCGGCTGCGCGAGCACATCGCGCTGGCGAAGCAATTCGAGAGTTGGGTGCACGCCGCGCCCGATTGGGAAGTGGCAGCCCCTGTGCCCTTCAGCACCGTCAACTTCCGCGCCTGTCCGACGAGTGTGCCGCAAAACAAGTGGAATGCGTTGAATGAGAATATCCTCGCGGCGGTCAATGCGACCGGCGAAGTGTTTTTGTCGCACACCAAATTGAATGATCGCTACGTCATTCACTTAGCCATCGGCAACGTCCGCACGGAAGAGAAACACATCGCACGGGCGTGGGAGTTGTTGCAGGCGGAGTGCGGAAGGTTGATGAGTAACAAGTGACGAGTAACGAGTGACGAGTGAGTGTTGGCTTAGAGACACGGGGTGAGTTTAGCCTCCGTGTCTTTTTGTTTGGCTACGGTATGCGGGTCTTGTTCAGGAAGAGGCGGAGACTGAGAATCAGTTCTTCATCATTGGACGGAAGTGGTGTCGCGATTTCTTGCCCGCGCAAGATAATGTAGACCCGGCGTATGGTGCGTTTGTTGGCGGCCTCAGTTTCATGGATTTCGATGTCGAGGATATCGCCCAATCGCAGCGTCTTTAGTCGGGTCCAGATCAGGCGAGATTCAATTGTCAACGTGCCGACGCCTTTATCGAAAGTGAAGGTGGTGATCTTAAGCTGCTCGCTGGCCCACCAGAGGCCAAAACCGATGATCAGCACGCCGACGATGATATTGTCTGACGGCGAGTCAAGTAAAGCGGTCAAGGTGGTCTTTCGTGAGTCAGTCAGAAAGTCGTTGATGTTGGCCACTAATTTATGCTGGTCAGTGGAGTTAGTGCTGTCGTGGATCCGGTAGGGACCTGTCACGGACAAGATCAGCACGGCATGATACCAGGTAGTTTTGCGGCCTTTGGAGTCAGTGGTGGTCTCCGAGGCGAGCTGCGCTGTCTTAATTCGATTGAGACTGATCGATTGAGTGGAGGTATTGAGCAAACTCGACATGGTCATGGCGCATTGACCTTCATCCGATTCAACTCGCTGACAGGTAAACGTAGTCGTGGCTGCGTTGAGAATCAGGCTGGCGCCCAGCCACAAACACACCGCCGTGACCAGCAGCCACCAGCGCGAGTATTTCACTTCGATCACGTAGCGCGTCTGACTGCACTCAAGAATCGTCATGATTTAAGGCTTGTCGGAGGGGCGGGTGCGTTCGCGTTCGCGCGGCGGATGCTGCCGGCGCGCGCGGCGGCTGTTGATCACCAGGATCGTGATCACGACGATCAACGGCGCGATGAACAGCAGCAGTTCGTCCAGGATGCCGGCAGCGCCGTGGAGGAGGGGGGAGAGTAGCATGGTTATATCCGGTTGTAAGTTTTGCAGTGATAAGATGAAGGGATGACAAGATGACAAGAGCTTTTTCGGCCAGGAGATCATCGTGTCATCCGGTCATCGTATCATCTTGTCATGCCAATGCTTGTCTCAAATCCTCGATCAAATCAGCCACGTTTTCAATGCCGACGGATAGCCGGATCAACGTCGGATCGACTTCGAGCGGTGAGCCGGCGACGGAGGCATGCGTCATCGGCGCGGGCAGTTCGATCAGCGATTCGACGCCGCCGAGCGATTCGGCCAGGGCAAACAACTTTGTTTTTTCGGCGATGCGCTTAGCGGTAGTTGCATCGCCGATCGGCAGGAAGGAGATCATGCCGCCATACAGCCGCATTTGCTTTTTCGCCACCGCGTGATTGGGATGATCCTCCAACCCCGGATAGAGCACCTGCTTCACGCCGGGATGATCGGTCAGGAATTCCGCGATTTGCTGCGCATTTGACGAGTGGCGCTCCATGCGCAGGGGCAGGGTCTTCGCACCGCGCAGGGTCAGGAAACAATCCTGCGGGCCGGGCACCGCGCCGATCGCGTTTTGTAGAAACTTCAATTGTTGAAAGGCCGCGGTGTCGTTGGTGAGAATCGCGCCGCCCACCACATCGCTGTGGCCACCGATGTATTTGGTGGTGGAATGGATTACGAAGTCGGCGCCGAGGCCGATCGGTTGTTGCAGATAGGGCGAAGCAAAGGTGTTATCCACCGCGAGTTGCGCACCCGCTCGATGGGCGATCTGCGCCAACGCGGCCAGGTCGGCGATCTTGAGCAAAGGATTCGTCGGGGTTTCCACCCAGATCAATCGGGTGTTGGCCCGGATCGCCGCGCGCACTTGATCGAGATTGCTCATATCGACGAAATCGAAGTGCAGGCCGTACTCGCTCAGCACGCGCACGAACAATCGATATGTGCCGCCGTAGACATCGTTGGCGGCCAGGACGTGCTGACCGGGCTTGACCAATCGCAACAGCGTGTCGATGGCAGCCATGCCCGATGAGAAGCACAGGCCGTGCGCGGCATTCTCCAGCGCGGCGAGGCAGTCTTGCAGCGCCGTGCGTGTGGGGTTGCCCGTGCGCGCGTAGTCGTAGCCTTTGTGATCGCCCACACCATCTTGCACGTAGGTTGAAGTCTGATAGATGGGCGTCATCACCGCGCCGGTAGCGGGATCGGGTTGCTGCCCGGCGTGAATAGCGAGTGTCTCGAAGTGAAGATTATCCAATGCGTCAGCCTCTTTTTCCCTGGGTGGATTGATTGTAACTGTGATGAGTAGCGCGGTCAACCACCGATTCGCGCATGGTATAATCGCGCGGTTTTCACTATCCTGCATCCTGCATCCTGCATCTTTGATTCGCTATGGACGAACACGAACATCATCATCACGCCGAGAGTCAGCACCCGCCGATCACGCTGGTCATCTTAGCCCTTGCGATGCTGATCGCGCTGGGCGTAATAGGCCGATCGAATGCGCCATCGATCCAGGTGCAGACGAATCCCAATGAAGAGACAGTCGAGGCGCGGGTGATCACCGTGCTCGATGAGGGTGTGTTGGAGCAGGGCGGCATTCAACAGCCGTATCAGCGTCTGCGGTTGGAGATTCTATCGGGCAGTCGGGCGGGCCGTGCGGTTGAGGTGGATTACGGCACGCAGGGTTTCGCGTCGAGCAGCGTGATCTACAAGGCGGACGATCGCGTGCAGGTGTCGCAGATCATCCGGCCCGATGGCGGCGAGCTGTACTTCATCACCGAACCCGATCGGTTGGGGGCGCTGATCACACTGTTACTGTTGTTCATCGTGGTGATTCTGGCCGTCAGCCGCTGGAAGGGCGTCCGCTCGCTGCTGGGCATGGCGATCAGCCTGTACGTGATCACGCAGTTCATTTTGCCGATGATTCTGGCCGGGCGCGATCCGGTGCTGGTGAGCGTGCTGGGCGCGTTTGGCCTGCTGGCCGTGACGCAGTATTTGATCTACGGCTGGTCGCTGAAGACGCACGCGGCCGTGCTGGGCATTTTGATCAGCCTGGTGATCACGGGCGTGCTGGCTTCGCTGTTCGTGGATGCGACACGGCTG
>JACRBO010000655.1 GCA_016219235.1 Chloroflexota bacterium | reverse complement strand
TGGCCATCGCCGCCGACTATCCGATCGAGTTGGGCGTGCCCGTCTTCGATCTGAATGACGCCGTGGCTCTGGTGGACTTCATCGAACGTGAAGTGTTGAAACGATCAGACTAACTTGACAAGGTTAGATTAGCCGCAACGCCCGGCGGCCCGCCGCGATGCGGACACGGGCAGAACACAAGGATCGCAAAGATGGGACGTTTTCTTTGGTGTTCTTTGCGTTCCTTTGTGGCGAGCCAGGAAATCTAACTCTGTCGAACTAAGATTAGAAACTTTCCAAATTGCGTAACCTCTGTGACCGCCTTGCATCTAACGAAGTGACAACACACAACACTTCACATTCAGAGGAGGCAGATCATGGGTTTTGCACAGTTTATGGCCGGCGGTTTGGGGCGTGGTATTCGGATTGCAGCCGGTCTGGTGTTTCTGGCATGGGGCTTGCTGTTGGGCGGCGGTATCATCCCGGTCGTCTAATGGTGTGACAGCATATTTTGGAAGCAATATCAGGAGACACACTCATGGAAATGGAAATCACCTTCCCCGGCGGCGCGCGCGTCGACGCCAACTTCGGCGGGTTCAGCGTACGGACCGATCAGCCGCCCATGTCGTCTGCGCCCACGCCGTTTGCCACGTTCCTGGCGTCGATCGGCACCTGCGCGGGCATCTACGTGCTGGGCTTCTGCAATCAGCGCGGCATTCCCACCGACGGCGTCCGCATCATCCAGCGTATGTACTCCGACCCGCGCACCGGGTTGGTCGGCCAGATCGATCTGGACATTCAACTGCCGCCCACCTTCCCGGAAAAATACAAGTCCGCCGTCATTCGCGCGGCGGATCAGTGCGCGGTCAAGAAGCACATGGAACACCCGCCAACGTTTAACGTCTTCACGTCTACCCCAGAAACGGTGGCCGCGTAAGCAGCAATTCTCAATTTGACTTTTTCAAACAGCATGGTCAGCCGCGCGGGCTCCCACGCCCGCAGGAACGGCGGCGTGGGAGCCGCCTCTGCTGCCATATTGAGAATTGCTGCCGCGTAAGACACCGCAGTTCAATCAACAGGCCGAGTAACTTTACTCGGCCCGTTTGGTTGTTAGCCACTGTTCCAATTCTGCATACGATCCAAGCACCGCGTCCGGCTCCACCGACTGATCGGCATCGTCGTAGTTCGCCGTCAGCCGCACCGCCTGCATGCCCACGCCCTTCGCGCCCGCGATGTCGCTGCGGGTCAAATCGCCGATATGCACAGCCTCGTGCGGTTCTGCGCCCAGCCGCTCCAGCGTCAGGTGAAAGATGCGCGGATGCGGCTTGCTGATGCCTGCTTCATCGGAGAAAGTGAGTTGCGTAAAGCACTCGATCAATTGATCGCGGATCAGGAATTCGCGCAAAGTCCGCCCGGTCGATAAACCGGAATCCGAGATCACGCCCAATCGATAGTGCGAAGCGAGCCGCCGAATCGTTTCCGCGGCCCCGTCGATCAATGTCGGGCCGGGATTCGCGTCCAGCAGCGATCGATCGTAGCACGTCGCCAGCGCGTCAAAGTCGGCCGGCGGCAATTCAATCAACAACTCATCCAACATTACGCGCACCCACTCGGCGGCGCTGGGCGTGCGATATTCCTCACGCCACGCTTTATTCCACACGTGTCGCGCCACATCCTCCGCCGCATCCACCTGCTCTGGCGGCACATCGATCTGATGCTTCGCGAACAGTTCAAACAGGAAGCGGCGGCGCAAGGGATGCGCATACGCCGCCGCTTTGTACAGCGTGTTCCAATAGTCAAACGTAATGGCCTTGATCATTTCATCGTCATCCGATACACTGCCCCGCCGTGATCGATCACGTACAGTTCGCCGTTCACATCCTCGCCGAAAGAACTGATGCGCACATCGGCCGCCAACCGATCGGCCCGCGACCACTCACCGGTTGTATCGCGCGTCAACGACCAGATCGTGCCGATGCAATAGTCGGCGAAAAAGTACTGGCCCTGCAGCGCCGGATATTGCGCGCCGCGATACACGTAGCCGCCCGTCACCGAGCAGCCTTCGGCATGGCTGTACTCCGCGATCGGCAGCACCAATCCCGATCGATCGCAGTTGCTTTGCGGGTTGAAGCAGTGCGCGCCTTCCATGCTGCGCCAGCCGTAATTCTCACCGCCTGCGCTGGCCGCCGGCTGGAAGTTGACTTCTTCGTATTGATTCTGCCCGACATCCGCCATGTAGAGATCACCCGTCAAGCGATCGAACGAAAAGCGCCACGGATTACGCACGCCCCACGACCAGATTTCATTGCCAAAGGGATTCGACGGCGGGATGGCATACGTCGCCTGGTTCACCACATCCAGGCGCAGCAGCTTGCCCAGCAGTGCCTCACGGTTTTGCCCGTTCCCGATCGAGCCGTGGCGATCCCCCGCGCCGCCGCCATCGCCCATGCCGACGTATAAATAACCATCCGGCCCGAACAGCACCAGGCCGCCGTTATGATTCGCCTCAGTCTGCTGAATAACGATCACTTCGCTGGCCGATGATTTGTCGGCCACATTGGGATCAGCCGAGACTTGATAGCGTTCGACGATGGTCGCGCCGTCGCCCCTGCGTGTATAGTTCACGTAGAAGCGCCCCGTCTGGGCATACTCGGGTTCAAACGCCACGCTCAGCAAGCCTTGCTCGTTGCCGCTGGACAACACGCGATCGACGATATCGAGGAACGGTTGATCGAGCAGCTGCCCGTTCTCGATCACACGAATGCGACCGGGTTGCTCGATCACGAACAGGCGCGCATCACCGGCGTGAGTCAGATAATCGGGCCGCCTCAAGCCATCTGCGATCAGATCCAAAGCGATCTCACTCGATGCGTGGGCTGGCATGATCGTCGGCGACGGTGCAACTGTCGGCGCGGGCGCATTCGTGGCAGGCGGCAGAGTATTCGTAGGCGCTACCACGGTCGGCGGCCGATTAGTTGGAACGGTTGTCGCCGGTACAGGCGTAGGCCGCGCCGGTGAGACAGTTACGCGTGGCGTGGGCGCGG
>JACRBO010000654.1 GCA_016219235.1 Chloroflexota bacterium | reverse complement strand
TCCTGAGAACACAAGCCGATTCTCAGGAGAGGGGGAGTGAAAAGCGGAATGGAGACTATGTCCAATATCACTCCAAGTCTAGTCGTACATGGCGGCGCGTGGGAGATTCCCGATGCGGATGTGGCTGCCGACCTTGAAGGCTGTCGCCGCGCCGCCGAAATTGGTTGGGCCATCTTGCAAAACGGCGGCTCGGCGTTGGATGCAGTTGAGGCGGCCATTCGTTATCTTGAAGATGATCCGGTCTTTGATGCGGGCGTGGGCGCGTGGTTGAATGCGGCCGGCGAAGTGGAACTCGACGCCATCATCATGGACGGCGAGACGCTGGACAATGGCGCGGTAGCGGCGATTCAGCATATTCGCAATCCCATTAGCGTAGCGCGTCGCGTGATGGAGCACACGCCGCATTCGTTGATTGCCGGTCATGGCGCGGAGCAATTCGCAGCGGCACAAGGCTTTCCGCTGTGCGATGAGAGTGAACTGCTGACTGGCCACGAACTCGAACGCTGGAAGATCATCAAAGGCAAAACCAATTACAAAATCGAAGAGTCTTTCGGCGGTATACCACGCGGAACAGTCGGCGCGGTGGCGCGCGATAAAGACGGTCACATCGCGGCGGGCACGTCGACCGGCGGCACGCCCAACAAATTGCCGGGCCGCGTGGGCGATAGTCCGCTCATCGGCTGCGGCTGCTACGCCGACGATGTGAGCGCGGGCGCATCGGCCACGGGCTGGGGCGAATCGATTATGAAAGTGGTGTTGAGCAAGACGGCCTGCGATCTGGCCGCGAACGGTAGCGACGCCCAATCGGCCGCGGAAGAATCGATCGGGGTGTTGGCCGATCGGGTGCAGGGTTTGGGCGGCATCATCTTGATCGATCGACACGGCCACATCGGACAAGCGTTTAACACGCCGCGGATGGTACGGGCGTGGATCGAAGATGGACAGGTGATCGCAAAAGTGGATTAACATGTTGCGTGTTGCGTGGTGCGTGACATCACGCATCACGCACTACGCGCAGCGTATTTCAAAGGGAGAGCGGCTATGAACATCCGCATCATCGGCGTGCCGATGGATCTGGGGCAGAAGCGGCGCGGCGTCGATATGGGGCCAAGCGCGATTCGTTACGCGGGCTTGCAAGCGCGATTGGAGCATCTGGGGCACACCGTGGTTGACGGCGGCAACCTCGATGTACCGACGCCGGAAGAGACGCCGGATTCGGGCAAGGTGCACCGTTTGGAGGCCGTGCGCCGCGTGTGTCAGACCATTTACGACGAAACGATCGGTTGCCGTGACGCGCACGAATTTGCCCTATTTTTAGGGGGCGATCATTCGATCAGTATCGGCAGTGTGTCGGCAGCCACTGAGGGGCGCAACATCGGCCTGGTGTGGCTGGACGCGCACGCCGATTTCAATACGCCGGAGACTTCGCCCAGCGGCAACATTCATGGCATGTCAGTCGCTGTATTGATCGGAAAGGGCGCGCCGGAGTTAGTGAACCTGGGCCGCGCGGGCGCGAAGATCAATCCCGCCAATATTGTGTATGTTGGCTTGCGCGACATCGATCCCGAAGAGGGCATCGCGCTGCGCTCGTGCGGGGCGCTGGTTTTCAGCATGCGTGAAGTGGACGAGTTGGGCATCAGCGCCGTAACGCGGCAGACACTGGCGCGCTTGAGCCACCTCGATCAAATTCACGTCAGCCTCGATCTGGATTTTCTCGATCCCGACGAAGCGCCCGGCGTGGGCACGCCGGTGCCCGGCGGCATGACCTATCGCGAGGCGCATTTGCTGATGGAGATGCTGGCGGAAACGGGCAAGGTCACGTCGATGGATGTCGTCGAGATCAATCCCATTCTCGATCACGGCAACCGCACGGCGGAACTGGCGGTGGGACTGGTCGCAAGTCTATTGGGCCAACGCATTATGTGATACAATACGGTCGCCAAGGGTGGTCACGCTCTCTCCCGCAGACTCAACCCAACAGCCAACCGGGATTGCACCACCAAGTCGATCAACGATCTACTCTCGAGTCTGCGGGAGAGTCTATGAATAGCCAACGACCTGACTTCAGCAAAGTCAGGTCGTTGCTTTTTCCGCACTCGATTGCTTAATTGCTTAGCGCAGCACCATCGGCAGGTAACTGAGCCGATCGCTGGGCATCAGCACGATCGGCGCAGCAGTCACGAGCGGCGTGGTGTTGTTCATCGCGGCCACCGTGATGGTGTACAGCGCGTAGTTGGTCAAGCCCGTCAGTGTATAGCCGGTCGTGGCGTGCGGCAGATTTGAGATAGGCGAAGGCTGATCGCCGGCCGGGCCTTGATAGGTAATGCGCCACGTACTGGTCACCGGCAGCGACACATTAGCCTGCCACGTCACGCGCAGCGTGTGATTGCCGGGCGAGCCGCCTGCACTCAGCGAAGGCAGCTCACTGCCCGACCAACCCGCCAAGCGCGCAGACAGCCACCACCACGCTTGCCCTTTCAATTTGCAATTTAACTTGCTGGCCGCCGTCGCTTCGCCTTCGTCAGAGTGCGCGCACTCAGTCACTTGATCGAGATCGGCGCAGTCGCCGGGATGAGCCGTGCACCATGCTTCGCACCACGGGCACTGATCGTCGGGCGTGCCCGTGTACAACGTGCCGTCGGGCAGATAACGTTCGATATCGGCAAAGTCGAACAGAATCTTGCCATTGGCGTTCACGTAATCGCGTACCATTTGATTGTTGCGATTCAGGACAGCCTGATCGGCCCACTCCTCCGTGTGGCCTGTCATGTAGACGAAGCGCACGTTGGGATACTCGCCTTCCAATTGCGTCAGCATGCCGAGATAGTTGTTGACGGTTGCCACGGAGTTATCGGACTGCTGGCCGCACCACGACCACATGAAGATGGTGCCTGGCGCGTTGTTGCCTGGCTCGTCCAACAAGTCGCGCGCGGTTTGTACAAACGCGCCTTCATCCCAGCCCCACCCGCCGTCGTCGCCTTCACGCAAACCAATCGGGGTTTCTTGATCCGGTATCGTGCGCCAGTTGCTGATAAATTTGTATTTGACCCCGTCCACCCGATTGAGATACTCGGCTCCGCTGACCAGTTGACTACCGTGCGAGGTATGGCCGTACGCCCAGGCTACGTTTTGCTTGGCGGCTGTGATCCAGTCGGCTGGAATCTTGGTGATGTCCGTGTGACGATGATCGACGACGATCGGTACACCCGCGTTGGAGGCCGCATGCACGATCGGGCGGTAGGCTAACCCCAACCCGATCGCCCCGCCCAACCCAATCAAGCCAATCACCATCCACAACCATTTGCCTGTAATCGCTCGCATCTGATGACCTCCGCAGACAAGATGGCATCAGTGTATGCCAGAGGACAAAGCAGCGACAATGTGCTTTAGGTCACCCAAAAACAAGAACGGAGTGAAAAAATTCTTCACTCCGTTCCGGTTGAACTTAAGCAGGCGCGATCAGTTTTTGCGACGGAAAAGGGCCAGCGGCAGCAGGGCCATCGCCACACCCGGCCAGATCCACGCCAGATCACCGGGACCGTGCTCGCCCGTCAACGGCGCGACGCGGCACAGATGCATCAGGCGATACGCACCGGTGGCGCGATCGATCTCTTCGTCCGACATCGTGTGCGGATTCTGCCCGGGCAGGCGTCCGGCAAAGCCGCTATCGATGATGACCTGCCGCAGGATGGGCAAGCGCTTCGCCGGATCGATCACTTCTTCGGCCACGCCCGTCCACCAACCGTTGTGCAGCCAGATCTCGACTTGCGGGTTGGCAAGGATATTGCGATACCAATCGGACACGCTGCCAAACCCCGCCGTCACGTAGAGCTCTTCGTCCACCTGAGCGTAGTTCACGGGCGTGCGACGGCGCTGCCCGGACTTGCGCCCGATATGGGTGATGACCAGATACCGGCCCAGGCCGGCCGGCCACATATTCAGCCACTTGCCCAGGCCCAGCCGCCACATGATCAGCATGAAGCGATTGAGATACTTGAAGCCTTGTCGCAGTTTGTTTTCCAGTTCGGGACTGATAGTTGTCATCATGCTCCTTGCAATAGATATAACCACATGAGTGATGGTGTACACTGACCGCTAATGAACGCGAATACTCGCGAATAAAACGCCGATTAGCGAAGATTCGTGTCGACGGGAGCACTGCACCGCACGCCCTGTACGACGCAAAGCGGCGGGGGCGCGCCAGGCGTGTGTTCGCGGATAATGCTGCTTTGCATCTTACCACAACTCGCCGACGCGCCACTCCGCCGAGAGCGGCCCGTCGAGATCGAGCGGTGGGGTGTGAGGCAGCGACAAAATCATCACAGAGTCAGTGGGCGTCGCCAACAAACCGACCTCTGTCCGCACGAACAGCGGCCCGCGCCAGCTCTGCCAGCCGAGGCGCGCGTAGAAATCGGGGCGGCCC
>JACRBO010000651.1 GCA_016219235.1 Chloroflexota bacterium | reverse complement strand
TCTGCTGCTAAAATGAGAATTGCTGGGCAGACGTCATGCCCGCACGCTTCTGTCGGGCATCCAGATTGACTGTTGTCCACTTATGCTGATCGGGTTTCTGGATTCCCGCAATGCCCGGCGCGCCTCCGCCGCAAAGCGGCGGGCAAGGCGAAAGCGCGCGGGAATGACGGCCGGGCAGCTATGATTTACCGTTCCACCGCGTGGCAGGCGTGGCAGTAGCGGGATGCCTGCTGATCGGGCTTTTGCAGGCAGGCGGTGCCTTTCACCAGCGGAATCTCATAGGTTGTGCCGGGGACTTTGAGGGTCTGCATGAACTTGCCGTCGATGAATTTGATCGAGCCGAATTTTTCGTTGCGCTCGGTCAACAGCACGGTGTCGCCCACCTTCAGCGAGTAGTGGCCGTTGAGCTGCGCGCGGCGAAATTCCACGTCGTTGGGATTGGTGAGCTTGATCGTGCGCGGCAGTTCGTCGAGCGTGCCGTGACACGTTTTGCACTGAGTGTACTGAATATCGAGTTGGCTGCTGTACAGATCGCCGTCGCCCATCGCTTCGGTCGAGGTGTGACAATCGATGCAGTCGAGTTCCCATTCGCAGAGCGTAAATTGCCCGATCGGCTGGTAGTAGTCGCGCAGGCGATCTTCCGGCAGGGGCGCTCCCGTCGCAGGCAGATCGGGGCGCGGTAGGAATGTCATCTGGCGCAGCGAATAATTGCCGCGATTGTGGCAGGTGTTGCAGGTGGTATACGGCAGCTTTGTCGTGAGGCGATGTTGTGACGGATAGCCGACTCTGGTTTTGTCGATGGTCGGATCGCTGCCGCGATACAGACCGTCGCTGCTGTAGGGCGTATGGCAGGCCGTGCAACCCGTGCCGCGATACTGGTACGGCTGCATCACCGGCTGCGCGCTGAGATGACACGTCAGGCAGGTGTCGAAGAACTTGATCACCGGTTCAGGATCGCCGCTGAGTCGCGGCTCGAACAGGGCCAGTGAGGGAACGGCCTTGTTCGATACGACGGCATCATCGGAAATGGGATAAACGCCAAAGTGCGCGGCATCATCGGGCTGCGCACCAAACGAGCGGCGCACCTGCGCGATCGCGCCCGCGTAGGTGGCCTGGATGCTGGTGAGCGAACGGTGAATGTGATCGCGTTGATCGTCGATCGAGCCGGAGTGACATTGCGAGCCGCCGCACGAGGCTTCGACGACGCTGAAATCGCCGGGATTTTTGCCGCCGCGCAGATGGGCATGGGCCAGGTCTTTGTCCAGCGCCAGGGCATTGCCGCCGTGGCACAGCACACAGCCAAACGCCCCGGCGGGATGCGCGGCGCTGATTTCCTCGATGCCGTCGTGGCAGGTCAGGCACAGTTCCGGTTGATTGGTCAGCGTGGGCGTGATGGATCTGGGCGTGGGCAGCGTCGCCTGGCGCACGGCGATCAGGCCGACGACGAGCAGGAGCGCGATCGAGGCGAGGGTCAGGTGACGGTTCATGAGGCTGCGGGGATTTTACCACAGGCGTTTGGGCAGCAATTCTCACTGTGTCATTCCGAGGAGCGTTGTGTGCGACGAGGAATCTCTGGCCCGGCCAGCCCCGCCGCCTGCCGCGCGAGAGATTCCTCGCTCCGCTCGGAATGACACCCTTATCATGCTTCGATAGCGTTTTCCAGATGATTGAAGCGCACGATTTCACCGCGCGGGCCGATCTCAATCGCGACTACGTCGATGTGCCACGCGCGATCGGCGGCGGCGTGCTCGGCCAGATACGTCAACGCGGCGCTGATCAGACGGGCGCGCTTGCGAGGTGTGATCGATTCTTCGGGCGTGCCAAACCGATCGCCGCGCCGGGTGCGCACCTCGACAAAGATCAACACGTCGTTTCGCTCCAGCACCAGATCGAGTTCGCCGGTGGCGCAGCGCCAGTTGCGCTCGCGCACGGCGTAGCCCTGGGTGATCAGCCGCTGCATCGCCATGTCTTCGCCCAACTTGCCCAGTGTCTGCCGTCGATTGGTCATGGTCATCGTTCCTGTGAAGTGGCGCTTCAACAAGCGCCACTATTGTAACCTACATCGTTCGCTCGCAGTAATTCTCAGTCTGGTTGAATGCTCACGCTCCGCTGGGCGTGGTCACACACCGCACTGCCCACCAGCGGGCGCAAGTGTCCGGCGGTCGGCAGCGATGGAGGCAGCCATCCCTCGTGAGCTCAATCATCAAATTGAGAACTGCGGGCGGTTGCCTCGCCGGTTTGAAATATGTTAGAATACGCGCAGATTTACACCCGATTTCAATAGAAGGCAGGCATGGAAAAGATCGACATTCTGCGCCGCACGGATATTTTCTTTGATTTGACGACCACCCAGTTGGAGATGCTGGCCTCGATCTGCGACGAGCAGGCCGTGAAACTGGGCGACATTATTTTCGAAGAGAACACCAGCGGCGATGAGATGTACGTCATCGCGCGCGGGGCGGTGGAAGTGCTGGTCGATCCCACGATGGTGGGCGGGCCGGGGGC
>JACRBO010000650.1 GCA_016219235.1 Chloroflexota bacterium | reverse complement strand
GCACTGCTCCGCAGCGCGGTGCAAGTGCGCCGCCGGCGACAGCGCAGGCCAATTTTCGCATACGAGAGATTCACATGGGACGCACGTTGATTTTGACCGGCACGCCCGGCACCGGTAAAACGACGATCATCAAAGCGGTGATCAAGCAGCTGGGCGACCAGGCCGGCGGCTTTTACTCCGAAGAGATCCTCGGCCCCGGCGGGCGCAAGGGCTTCAAGCTCGTCACCCTGGACGGGCAATGGGGCGTCATGGCCCACGCCGACTTCAAGAGCAAATCCAACTTCGGGCGGTTCGGGGTGGAAACGCACATCATCGATCGGTTGGGCGCGGGCGCGATCAACGCGGCGCTGGCCGACAAGCCCATTGTCGTCATCGACGCGATCGACAAGATCACGATGTTCTCGTCGCAATTTCAGTCAGCAACCGTGAAGGCCGTGGGCAGTTCCAAAATCGTGCTGGCAACGGCGATGAGCGACAATCACCCGTGGCTGGCGGCGCTCAAGGCGTTTCCCGGTGTCACGGTGTGGGAAGTGACAAAGAAGAATCGGACTGCGTTGGTGAAGCAAGTTTTGGAGTGGCTAGAAACAGCGGTCAAGAAATGAGCGTAAAGCCCATGATCAGAAAGTGGTGATCAGCTGTGAAAGCCCGATCAATTTTCAACTCGCGCATGACGGCAAAAGATGTGCAGTCAACAAACGAAAACTTCTGATCGTGGTATTTCTCAAAGATCTCCCAGGCTGCTGCTTCAGACTGCTCTGAAACCCGCACCACCTCAAGCAGACCACCCTCGCTCATCTGCTGAATCATCCGCCGGAACTGAACCGCCGCGGCGTGATGCAGGTGATAGCGGATCAGTGTGACGGCCTCTGCCAGCACAAAATTCGTCGTGGCAAATGTGACACCTTCATCAAGCAGCGCTTCGTTAGCGGCTTGAGCATGGACGTGCTCTGCATCCGCTTTGTCAGCCAATGCGTACCACGCCCAGGTGTCAACGAAGACTTTACTCACCCTCACCCTCACCCCGCGCATAGAGATAAGCATCATGCTGATCAGCAGCGTCATGTAAAACGTTGCGACCAGCGCCCAGGCCCTGACCCAGCTCACGCATCGCGGCGCGCGCCTGCTCTAATTGCTGTTGCTGTTCAAGCCACTCGCTCACGGCAGTCTGCGCGAGGCGCGCCACAGGCATCTGGCGAAGGCGTGCCACGCCCATCAGTTGATCAAGCTGTTGAGGGGTTAGTTCCAGTTCGATCGTGCTCATCATTCACCTCGTTGATTCAATTATACGCCACTCCAATCGACTTGAATCAATTGGGCCTGGTGGCATAGATCCATCTGCGGATCAGATCGATCTTGAAGCGATACAGATTGCTGCGTGGGCCGGAGCGCGTCAGGATGTCGCCCATTTCCAGATCGTCCAGCACTTTGATCAACGGTGTGCCATTGAGGTTGATCGCGCGTTTGTCCAGCAATGCCTGCACCGGATCGACGCCCACCGTCTCGTCGGTCTCCAGCAGATCGGCCAGCGCCAGCAGCACCGATCGCTCGATCGGGCTGGCTTCGGCCCAGATGAATTTGAAGTGCGCCTCGCCGCGTTCCACAATCCGATCGAGCACGTCTTCCACTTCGTTCGCCGTGATGTAACTGCGCTGCGTCTCATTGTGGAACGCCACTAACTCATGGCAAATGACCTGCGTGAAATACGGATGCCCGCCGCTAACGGCCGTGATGCGCTCGATCGCCAGCGGGTCGTATTCCAAATGCGGCGCGACCGGTTCGGTGATCAATCGCCGCGCATCGTCCGGTGTGAGGAATGTGATCTTCTTGTAAGACGCGATGTTGAACAGGATCGACCAATACTCTGCGCCCAACTCTTCCAGTTTGTGCGTCCCCGCAAACACGAAGTCTAAACATTCTTCATGCTGCATCAAATTGCGCAGGAATGGAAAAATCTCCGGTTCGAGTTTGCCATCTTGCACGCGCTTCTGTAACTCTTCAAACTCGTCGAACATCAACAGCAGATGTTTGGGTTGACCGTTCGCGCCGACGGGCAACGCTTCCGCCACGCTGCGCAAGAAGCGCGATCGGAACACAAACTCCGGGGATTCGGCGAAGTCCGATCGGGCCGGCAGCGACACCGCGATGTCTTGATCGTCCAGCGCGTACGCGATGTCATCCGCCAGCGAATATAGAAAATCCAGCGTGCCACGCGCGGCCTTGCCTTGCATGTCCACCAGCACGCAGATGTGCGTGTCGGCCAGTACTTTCTTCAAGCGATACAAGATCGACGTTTTGCCGGTGCGCCGCTGGCCGTGCAGCACGATGACGTTGTTCTGATACGCGCCAAACAGGTGCTCTTGAATGTAGGCAAACACATCGGCGCGGCCCACAAACAAATGATCGGTTTTGAGCGGCATACCGGTGACATACGGAATGGGGAAGATGCGCACGAAGGGGCGCTGCGTGTCCGCCGCCAACTCGATCACGTCGGCGAACTCGACGGTACGATCATCATCCACCGCGTCATCGTAGATGATCTGCCATTGCAAGCGCACCCGATCGCGCGTCAGCGGCTCAATGGTCACGTCCAGATCACGGGCGCTGCCCGCCGTCAACAGATCGATCGCCTGCTCGCCGCCGTCTAATACGCGATAGCCCTCGCCGTCGGCCAGGCGCAGCCGCACCTGCTCTGCGATGTTGAGGCCGCTGTTATTCACGGTCAGCGTCACCGCCAAATTGGGCGCAAAACTGAGTTGGCGCGTCTTGATCGTCGAGACCAGCGCGGCGCGGCCCTGCAAGTCCTTGACGCGCTCCATGACCAGGCTCTGCCACTGATCCAGCATTTGCCGCAGCGTCGCCGCCTCTGGATACGGCGCAGCCGTGGCAAACGATCGGTTGGCCGGTCGATCGATTTCCTTGCTGCGACGGATCGTCGCATCGATGTTGCGCCGCCAATCCACCTTGCCCAACTCGCGCAGCGCGGGCATCAGATCGTTGACATCTTTGATGGCCTTGAATTTCAGATTGACGGCTTGCAGCTGCGGATCGTTGCGCCAGATTTCGGCCACCGGCGCCCAGTCTTCCTGCGGCGGCAGATGGCCGCTGCGCATCGCGTCCGAATGCCGCTTCCCGGCGCGAATCGCGTCGAGCGAGTTGTTGAGGAAGATCAATTTGCTATTGACATCATCCACGCGCTCCAGCTTGCGCAGTTCGATCAACACGCGCGTCACGGCCTCGCTGGTGCGTGAGAGTGTAGGCGGCAACGACGAAGTCTGCGCTTCCGGCAGCGGCTCGATGTCGGCGATCTGCTCCACCGTGCGCGCGCGCAGCCCCGCGTCCAGGACGCGATACAACGCGCCCAACTCCGCCTGCCAGCGCCATTGCGTCTGGGTCTTCAAGGCCGCATGGATCACGGGCACGGCCTCAACCGCCCGCTCGTCGTCCGTGCTAGCCACATGATGCGCGGCGATCACGTGCGCCATGTCCGGCTGGCGGCGACGCAGATCAAAGGCTAAATGCGGCAGAATGCGGGCCGCATCAGCGCGCGTGTTATACAGCGCGTAAAGTTGCGGCAAAAACTGATCGGGCGCTTCGCGCAGTTGCAGCCGCACCGCGGCCGCCCGATCGACCGGCCGCCGCATCACGATCGAAGCGAAGACGCCGTATAGAATGCCCTGCGCTGCCCCCCCCGTCATCAGCGCGCCTACCACCAGCAGCGCCATGCCCAACGGCGCGAGAAAGAACATCCCCGCAATCACGATGGGTGAACTGAACCACGGCAAGATGTCAGCCAGCGACTCCGCCGGAATCAGACCAAAATCGACGTAGCGCCCCAGCCCGATCGTAAGGTTGATCACCCGCTGAATGTTGAAGAGCACGGCCAGCCCCATGAAGCCGCCCGCGATCGTCGCCGCGCCGATGCGCGATCCATAGCGCCGCGCCGGATCGTGCACCAGCAGCACGGCCAACCCGCCAAACCCCAACAGCGTGATCACCACAAACGGCGACAGGCTGTTGCTCAAAGAATTGTTGATGAACGGTTCCGCCCCCGGCACACCCGATAGCGCATTGCGCACCAGCAGGCCCAGGCGCGGCGCTTGCGCGGCCAGATCGCTGGCCGCCGTCGAGAGCGACGCCAGCACGATCAGGCCGCCGCACAACACCCCGGCGATCAGGCCCGCGCGCGCGGTATCATCGTTGCGCCCGAACCACTTGCGCGCCCCGCGCCGCTCGTCGATCAGATCGATCAACACCGGCTCCGGCTGGCGCTCCTCACGGCGCAGCGCGCCAACGAGGCCGCCCGTCAGCCAACCGATGACGCCGCCCGCGATCAGCAGAATGGGCAGCACGCGTACAAAACTATAGACGAAGATGCGCTGCAAGAAGATGTTGACGTAGCTGTCCGGCGGGGGCGTGCCATCCAATCGGGCGGGAAACGAAAACAACGGCACCGTCGCCTGCCACGCATTAGCAGGCGACACCACCACGAGGAACACCACGACGGCGGCAAGCAGACCGCTGAGCAAACCGGCCTGTGAGCCGACCCGCCAACTGGTTGCTTTCAATCGCAGCGCAGGATAGATACCCGTCAACAACACGGCCACGATCAGCACGACCCCGGATAGAACCAGACTGACCGCCGATGTGCGATTGATGTCGGTCGCGCCAAACCCGGCCGGATTCTCGCGGAACACCACCAACACCAGCGTCGGATAAATCAACCCGAGGCTGGTGAGCAAACCGGTGATGAGTCCCGCGACAAGCGATTGCTTGATCATCAAACTGCGATCCACTCATACACACGAATCTTCACGAACGAAAATGAGCGGTCATTCGTGAAGATTCGTGGATCAAATTCAGGCCAATGCAGCATCGATCGCGGCGGCAAATTCGCCCGCGCTGGCATAGCGTTCGCGCGGCTTCTTGGCCAGCGCGCGGTGCAAAACCTCGTCGAGGGTCGCCGGTAGATCGGGCACCAGCAGGCGCGGTGAAGGCGGCTCGTCGCTCATATGCTTCAGCAGCACCGCGATCGGCGTATCGGCGCTGAACGGCAGCACATTCGTCAGCATCTCGAAGTACACCCCACCTAGCGCGTACACATCAGTCTGCGCGCCCACGGGATCACCGCTGACTTGTTCGGGGGCCATGTAATCGGGCGTGCCCATGCTCATGCCGGTGGCCGTCAACTGCACGCCTTCCAAAATCTTGGCGATGCCAAAGTCCGTTAGAATGGCCTGTCGCGCCGCGTGTTCATCCGCGCCGTCGCGCAGCAGAATATTCGCCGGTTTCACATCGCGATGTACCAGGCCGTGCTCGTGCGCGTGATCGAGCGCGGCGGCCACCTCGCGCACGATCGTGGCGGCTTCGAGAATCGGCATCTTTTCGCCGCCGGCGCGCAGACCAATCAAGCGCTCTTTCAACGTGATGCCTTGGATGTACTCCATCGCCATGAAGGTGATGCTGTCCTGCAGGCCAAAGTCGTGTACCTGCACGATGTTGGGATGCCGCAATCTGGCAACGCTGGCCGCTTCACGCTGGAAGCGCTCTTGAAATTGCGCATCGGCCGAGAAGTGCGCGTGTAACACTTTCAGCGCCACGTACCGATCGAGCAGCGGATGATAGCCCTTGTACACTTCGGCCATGCCGCCGCGCCCCAGCGGCTCCAGCACGCGATACGCGCCCAGTGTCTTGCCGGTCAGATCACCGGACGGCGTCACCGTCTCGGGTTGCGCGGTCTGTTGCTTGCGTCGTTCTCGATCGACAAAGGCGGCGAAGGCCCGCCCAAACGGCGCGGCTTGATGATCGATCTCGCGCACGAGGCCCTTGGAACGCAGCGCCTTCAGCTGAACATCGCTCGCATGGGGCAGCGCCCACAACCCCGATTGTTCACTCGCGTCCAACGCGGCCCAGATGTAGCGATAGTGATCTTCCGCTTCGGCCGAGAAGCGCTTGCGAATGACGTCATAAATTTCAGACGAGCGCGGCGCGCCGCGGCCCGGCGTGTCATACAGATGTTGACCCGCCACCTGCACAAAGAATGGATGCGGCCCCGCCAGCTCGATGGCGAACTGCACTTCATCGGCACAGAACGGCTGATCGCTGCGCTTTGATAGTTCGATCAAAATCGAACGGGCATCCTCATCGGACAGTAAACCCAGCGGCAATTCGGAGAAGATATTGAAGAAGGGCGAAGACAGCGTGCTGGAATGTTCGTAGGTCAAATCATATAAACTGCGCTTGGACGCCGTGAGAATGACACTGCCCAGTTCGCCCGCCAGGCTGCGCAGTTCGCCATAAAAGTCCGGCTCGAACTGCGCATTGCGCGCCAGCGATTCAAACTCGTCCAGCATCAAGACCAGTTGCAGGCCCGCATCGCGGATGCGGCGTAAAGCGCGCCGTGCGGTCAAAAAGCGGATGTCGCCCGCGTCGATCAGGCGTTGAATCATTTGCGCCAGATCGCCGGCGGGCAGCTGTGCGGCGATCGGGTCCAGCAGCTCGATCCAGAAATCATCGCGCCGCGCCGAAGCCAACCCTTCCAGATCGAGATACACGAACAGATACTGTTCTGGATCAAAGCCGAAGGAGCGCAGTGTCTCGGTGTCGGTGAGGTGAGTCAGCAGCGAACTCTTGCCCAACTTACGCTCGCCCACGATCGACACGCATTGCTGGGTGGCGATGGCGCTGTACAGCCGTTCCAACTCGCGCTGGCGGCCGATGAAGTAAGCGGAATCGGTGATGCGTTGGCGGTTAAAGAAGGGAGTGCGGATCTGGCTCATAGTGCGACCTGTCGGCCGATAGATCTATCGGGGCGAAAGTGTATCACAGGCGCGGGGGGTGTCAAACGGCAGAATACGATGCAAGAGGCAAGAAGCAAGCGGCAGAATACGATGCAAGAAGCAGGATGCAAGCGGCAGCACGTGTTGCGTGGTGCGTATAAGTAAGTCATTCCCGCGCGCTTTCGGCGGGAATCCAGCCTGCATTCCTGGAACCTGCATCCTGCCTCTTGCATCCTGCATCGCGTGTTGCGTGGTGCGTGGTGCGTGTCAAAACTTCTCGGTCAAACCCAGCCGCACTAACTCCTCGTCGATCTTCAAAGGAAAGCGCTGCAAGTGGCGCAAGGGTTCCGGCAAATCCAGATTGAAGGCTCGGATGAGTTGATTGATCTCGTCGAGACGCTGCGCAAAAATGTGCTGCGCCTTGCGCCACTCATCGTGCGCGTAATGCCAATCGACGCTGCCGCTGCCCCACGTCTGCATCACCCACTCATACGTGCGCTTGACGGCCTGCCGCGCGATCTCGATCTTGCCGCGAATCTCGTGCTCTTTCTCCAGCCAGCGCGGCGTCACGCCCTGCTCTTGCACCAGATGCTCAAACGGATCGGTATCGAGGTGCGTGAACGGTTTGCCCTTGCCGCGCAGCTGATCGAATTCGCCCGCTGCTTGCGCTTTCTGGATGTGCTCTTCGATATCGAATAGTGGCATGCTATCGCCTCGCGCCCGATTGCCATCGATTACAAATCGACGGCAATGATCAGGAAACCCGCTTCGCGGGTTTGACACCACTGGCCGTCGGTTTGCCCGTGCCCGTGGCGAAGCCACGGCGGGCCGCCTGGCGCAACCGATGGCGCTGTTGGCGGGCGGCGGCTCAAGCGCGCCCACGCCAGCCGCCGCCCTGATTGTGACCGGCGCCTTTTCTATTCGGCACGAGGTGCCGCAGCGCCGGGTACTACCGCTAATGATGTTTGCTCTCCATGCGCAGCGCCGTGAGCAAGCCCAGAATGTAGCCTGCCAAACCCACAATGACCAACGTTTGCAGATCGATCGACATGGCTTTGCTCCCTCATCCAGTCGCACGTCGCAATTTGCGCGCCAACGCTTCCAGCCAGCGCCGCGCCCAACGAAAGAGCACTTTGCCATTGACGGCGCGAGCCGCATCGGTCAATTGGCCGGTGTGACGCACGACGAATGTATCCGTCCCCGCGTCGTGCGTCACTTCCGATACATTAGGCAGCTCTGACAGAGCGGCTTTCACGTTGCGCGCTCAACCCCACTCGCACACCATGCCCGTGACTTCGATCACGGCGGTTTCGCCGTCGTCACTCAGCACGTGCGTCTGTGGATT
>JACRBO010000647.1 GCA_016219235.1 Chloroflexota bacterium | reverse complement strand
GGATGGTCCATCGATGTGAACGCCGATGGCAGCACGACGTTGTATTTGAAAGTCTACCCGTTCTTCTACAACGCGGCCTCCACCGATGTGCAGTTCTATCAGGACTTCACGTTCAACATCGATACCTACGCCGTACCCATCAGCATCGTCTCACTCAGCACCGATCAGACGACGTATCCGCTCAACGGTGACGGGCGCATCGATCTGCTGTTGCAGAACACGGGCGCTGCCGCCGACACATTCATCGACGCGGCGATTGTGCAGCCCGCTTCCGGCGACGTGGTCAGCGGCCTGCTGCTAAAGTCTGTCCACGCGCTCAGCGGCACGGCCAACATCGAGCTGCCGTTCGATGGCGCAGGCATCCCGGCGGGTGCCTACGCCATCCGCGTGCGCGTGCTCGATGGTGAGGGGCGCGTCATGGACTCAGCGGTGGCCGACGTGACGCTGGGGATCCAATCGGGTACGGTAACCGCGCTCAGCGCGCCCACGTTCTTCAAGCCGGGAGCATCGATCAATGCCTCGCTCGTCTTCAGCAATACGGGTGATGTTGCGATCAACGGCGTGGCCTACATCGAAGTGTATCCTACGGGCAGTGTCACGCGCACGGCGATCTTCACGCAGACGATCAGCAATCTGCTGCCCGCGCAGTCGATCACCTTCCCGGCGAATTGGAATACCACCGGCGTGGCCGAAGGGGACTATCGATTAATCGGGTACGTGAAGTACGCCGAGAATCTCACATCGAACGCGAAAGAGGTCGCCCTCAGCACAAACGCGAAGTTGTACCTGCCGCTGGTGCTGCGCTAGACTCGTCCGGCTCGCACGCAAGACGGCCACGCCGCAGCGGTGGCCGTCTTGCGTGTGCTGCAACCCACGCCGGTTTAAGCCGACGGTCATCGCGCCAGTTACATCTCCAGATGCACCAGCCCTTCACGCTGCGCGTATAGCGCGGCCTGCGTGCGATTGGCCAGATGCAGCTTACCCAGGATGTTGCTGATGTGCGTGCGCACGGTGCGCTCGCCGATGAACAACTTGTCGGCGATCTCCTGATTGGCCAGACCGCGCGCCACCAGCGCCAATACCTGAACTTCGCGCTCGGTGAGCGGATCCTCGACCGGCGGCAAATCGGCCGGACGTTTCAACTCGCCGACCAGCTTGCGCGCGATCGTCGGATGCAGTGAGACCTGGCCGCAATGCACGTCGCGGATCGCCTGCAGGAGTTCACGGGGCGCGGTATCTTTCAGCAGATACCCGATCGCACCGGCTTTGATGGCGGGAAACACCTGCTCGTCTTCGGCGAAGCTGGTCAGCACCAAAATGCGCGCCTGCGGATTCGAGCGCATGATGTCGATGATGGCTTCCAGGCCGGTCTTGCGCGGCATCGCCATATCCATCAACATCACGTCGGGTTTCAGCTGGGCGTGCAACTTGACGGCTTCGACGCCGTCGCTGGCCTCGCCGACAAGTTCCAGATCAGACTCGGTGGTGATCAGGGCGCGCAGTCCGTGACGGACTACGGCGTGATCATCGGCGATAAGAATACGAATGCGTTCGGTCATCAGTTCCTCCGATCCAACAATTCTACGCTTCCGCTGCGCTACGGTGCGGTACTTCGACAGCGACGCGTGTGCCCTGGCCCGGAGCAGAGTTGATGGTCAACGTGCCCTGCAATTGAGCTACGCGTTCCTTCATGCTGGTCAGGCCCAGGCCGCCCTTCACGTCGCTCGTCAGCAACGCGGAGCCACGCCCGTCGTCGGCCACTTCGAGCGTGAGGCCGTCATCGCCGCCGCGCAGACGCACCACCACCGATCGAGCTGCGGCGTGCTTCAGCGCGTTGTTCAATGCCTCCTGCGCGATGCGGAATAAGCCTTCTTCCAGCATAGGCGGCAAACTGCCCAGGCTGCCTTCGATCAAGAACCGCGCTTCAACGCCCGCGCGTTTTTCGACGGAATCCAATCGCGCCTGCAGCGCGCCAAGCAAGCCTTCGTGCTCCAACGCCAGCGGCCGCAATTGATACACCAGCAGGCGCATCTCTTTGAGTGATTGCTGCGCGATCTCGCCCATGTCGCTGAGATATTGCGCCGCTTGCAGCACATCCACATCGATCAGCCGCCGGCCGGCCTCGGCCAACAGCGTCAGGCTGTACAGCGATTGCGTCACCGAATCATGGAGATCGCGTGCCAACCGCTGGCGTTCTTCCAGCACCGCTTTGCCCTGCGCCTCCGTAAACAGCCGGGCATTCTCCAAAGCGACGGCCACCTGATCGGCCAGCGCCAGCACGACTTCGGCTTGATGCGCATCGTAAAAACCGGCTTGCTCGTGTTCCAGCGATAGGTTGCCGATGACGCGGCCCCGGGCGATGAGTGGCACGCCCATCCACGATCGGATGTGCGCCAGGATTGCCTCAATATTCGCGGAGCCTTCTGAGCGGAAAGTCACCGCCCACGGATCGTCGCGTGAAGTGAGATCTGGAATTACTAGCACCCGCCGGTGGATCAACACCTCTTCGGCGACAAGACCGCTGAGCTGGAACTCAGTGCCGATCGCTCGATCGACTCGACTTCGTCCCCGGGCTGCACGCACGCGCAAGACCTGCCCCTCCAGGGTATTGATGCGCGCGCTGGAGTAGTCCACAAAGACCTTCAAGGCATCCAGAATCAACCCCAGCAGCGGCTCAAGTTCGAGTGTTGACGCGACATTGCGCGAGACATCGAGCAATGTGGAAAGTTCACGCGTGCGCTCGGTGACACGCTGCTCCAACAGCTGCTCGGCCTGCACCTGCGTCGTAATGTCGTGCAGGACTGCCAGCATGTGCCGCTGACCCCGAAACGTGATCGGCGTGCCGGCCACTTCCACTGGAAATAACGAGCCGTCCTTGCGCACGTCAACGGCACGACAACGATATTCGCGACCGGCCTTGACTGTCTCCACGAATTCCTGGAACAGGTGCAGCGAATCGGGATGAATGATCTGGATCGTCGGGATGCGGCGGAACTCCTCGACCGTGTAACCGTGCATGCGGGCTACCGCCGGATTGAAGTCGATCATCTCGCCCGCGATCGTGTCGATGAGCAGCCCGTCGCTGACCGATTCGAAAATGCTGCGATACTGCGCCTCGCGCTCGCGCAGCGCCTCTTCGGCTTCGACCTGGGCGCTGATGTCCCGCACGATCGCAATGGCGTGCGGCTGGCCGCGCAAGGTGAACGGCGTGCCGATGACTTCAATGTGGAATGTCGAACCGTCCTTGCGTACATCCATGGCCCGGCAGCGGTACTCTCCACCGTTCTTGACCGCCTCCATGAACGTGGCAAACAACGGCAGCGAGTCGGGATGAATGAACTGCATCGGCTGCACATGGCGGAACTCATCCAGCGTATAGCCGTGCATGCGGGCCATCGCCGGGTTGAAGTCCACCAGCCGGCCGTCCAGGTCATTGATCGCCAGGCCGTCCAGGCTGGACTCGAATACATTGCGATATTGTTCTTCGCGCTCGCGCAGCGCAACCTCGGCCTGCACCTGGGCGCTGATGTCGCGCACGGCTGCAAACGCATGCGGTTGGCCGCGCAGCGTAAACCGCGTGCCGACGATCTCGACGGGGAAGGTCGAACCATCTTTGCGTCGGTCAAAACCGCGCGCCTGGAAATGCTCACCGGCGCGCGCCCTGTCGATGAATTCTTCCAGGCCCGATAACCGATCGGGCGGCACCAGCTGTTCCGATCGGAGGCCGCGACACTCTTCGATCGTGTAGCCGTGCATGCGCGCCCCGGCCGGGTTCACGTCGATGATGTAGCCGTCCAGGCTGTTGATGAACAACCCGTCGAGGCTGGCTTCAAAGATGCTGCGATACTGCTCTTCGCGCTCGCGCAGGGCTTCTTCCACCTGCTTGCGGGCGGTGGTGTCGATCAGCATGCCGCGCAACAATCTGGGGCGATTGTTCTCCGCGATCACGGTTACGGTCTCGCGCAGCCACACGTTGCGGCCATCAGCGGCCAGCATGCGATATTCACATTCATGTGGCCGCAGCGCGACGGTCTCGGCGGCGCAGTAATCGACCACCCAGGTGCGATCGTCGGGATGCAGCCGATCGACCCAGAAATTCCGATCGGTCAGCCACTGCTCGAGCGGATAACCCAGGATGCGTTCGGCGGCGGGGCTGACAAACGTAAACAGACCGGTCTGGGCGTCGCCTTCCCACACGATACCGTCAATCGAGTTGACCAGCTGCTCGTGTTGCTGTTGTGAGCGGCGCAGCTCTGCTTCGCTGCGCTTACGCTCGGTGATGTCCTGCACGTTGGCGACGCGATACAGCACCTGGCCCGCCGCATCTTTGACGGCAGTGAGATCGACCATCACCGGAAAGATCGCGCCGTCTTTGCGGACATGCTTCGACTCCATGACGCCGTGCCCGGTCTCGTTGGTATGCTGGATGAGCGCGCGCAGTTCGTGTTCGGTGCCGGGCGCGTAGACGCTGGCGATGGGCCGACTCGACAGCTCTTCGACCGTGTAGCCGTGCATCCTGGCATACGCCGGATTCATCATCTCCAGCGTGCGGCCGTCGGCGCTGCCGATTGCCACACCCCACTCGGCGTGCTCGAAGATGTGTGCCCAGCGGTGCAGTGACTGCTCGGCCTGTTTGCGTTCGGTAATATCGCGCACGATGGCGACCACTTCCTGCGGCCCGTCGGCCACCATGCGTGCCTCAAAGTCCTTGGGACCGCCCACGGTGAATAACGAATATTCCAGCGTCTGGATTTGCCGGGTGGTCAGGGCGGCATCGATCTTCCGCAACATGCAATCCACCACGCCGTCGGGCGCGGGCAGCTGGCGCAGGTTGCCGCCGATGACGACTTCCGGCGGCAGAGCCATATCGCTGGCGTCGGCATGATAATCGAGAAAGGTGCCGGCCCGATCGAGGCGGAACATCATATCGGGGATGGCGTTCAGCAGCGCCTGGCTTCTGGACTCGCTGGTGCGCAATTCCTCTTCCATCTGCTGGCGGCGCGCCAGGTCCTCTTCCAGCCGTTGATTGATGCGCGTGATTTCCTGCGTGCGCTGCTGCACAGCCTGTGAAAGCGAGGTCTGCCGGTTGACCGCGAGATACGCCAGCCCGGCGAGTAGCGTCATCACGATCAGGCCGCCCACCTCAAAAATCAGTAGTGAGCGCTGGCCGGGATCGCCGTTCAGCAACTCGGCCCGATACCAGTTCACCGCCAGCATCCACAGCGGCAAGAGGATCGCCAGAGTCAGCAGGGCGGCCAACAACGCGCCGCTGCGCGGCCTGCGTATCAGTCGATACGCAGCAGATTCCGATCGGTCGGTCATATCTTCCCCCGTCTAGGGCACGCGTTTAACACGCGACCGTAGACCAATCGATAAGTCGTTGATTTTTGCAGCAAATTGGTCGTGCGTGATTGAGGCAGCGCGCTATAGGGGAGCGCGCTTGATCCCTGGCCGCCTAACTATAGCATTAACTTCAGTGTGTCGCAATCCGCTCTTCAACACGCCGCCACCGCTGGCGAATGAGCGAGGCGCAACCTGCCAGCTGGCTGAGTGACGCCAGACCCCCGCTCATCAGCGCCTCGGATCGCGATTGCGAAACCGAGATCTGGCGTCACTCTGCCAACATCCCGCCCGCTGCGCCCCCGCACAGCAAGCGACCTGCGTAGGCCCCCCAGCCTCGCAGGCTGAGCTGACATCCCGTCTTCCCCCCGGAAAAGTAAGCCTCCCAATTGACTGCAAGGTCATGGCCACCAGACGGGATGTCAGCTCAACTTGCAAAATGGGGCCACGTCCGACCGGTGATGCACCATTCGACGGACGCGTTACAAGCCTCATCACAGGCCATACACTTTGGCCCGTGCCATTCCAACTGCTGCTCAGACTGGCTGAATTGTTGATCCCACTCCAGCCACAGGCTTTGCACTTCAGTCAACACCGCCGGAGCCTGCCGGGCGGCGAGCGCGTCCAGCAGATAGACCGCATCCGCGTTGATGGCGCGGGCGAGTTCGATCTGTTGTTCGCTCGTGCGCGGCAGGAGATGGAGCAGTTGCAGCCGATTGTAGCGCTCGTACCAATACGGCCGGGCAATCGTCCGCAGCCAGTCCGGCGCTGACACCGCCACTGCTTCCAGCACCAGATGCATGGCTTCGACCAGTCGTTCCAGCCGGCTGATTGCGCACACGGCACGCACGACTTCGGCGACGGCCAGGGTCGGTTGATCGGGCAGGATGTCGCTCACTCGATCGAGCACATGTTGCAGCGTCAGTCGGGCTGCCGGCTGACGCCACACCTGACGGCGAAACTCACACAACCGCCGGTGATCAAAACCCGGATAAGCCGCGGGCAGGTGCAGGGCAAATTTCCAATCGGGCCGGACGCGCGTCGCTGCCGCTGCACACTGATCCGGCAGGTTTTCGATGAACTGCAAGATCGTCACCAGCGCGCACATCGCCAACGTCCAGGCCGATTGATGGCCGATCGGATCGAGCGGCGCCAGATCGATCCCGGCCAGCAGCCGCTCGGCCTGATCGCCGATGATCAGATAGCGGTTATCGCTGCCGTAGAGAGTCCCGGCAACGTAGGCCGTGTCTTTTGGCATAGGCAGAAACGGACTCGCTAAACTTGACACGCACTGTCTCCCGCGGTCCGAGATTGATGTACCTCGCACACTCACTATACTCGCCAGCGGCGTGGGTGTGAAGCGTAGAAAATGGTATGTTTTAACCGGCGCGGATTCGTGGAAAATTACGGAGGGTCTGCGCGAGCTGCGTAGAAACTACGCAGCGGCAGGTGATGAGCGGAACGACGGGCGAAGCGGGGCCGATCGGGTGGTGGCTATTCCAACAGACCGTGTTCTTCAGCGAAGCTGGTCAGCTCTACCCGGCTGTGCATGTTCAACTTGCTCATCAAATTAGAGCGGTGGCCCTCGACGGTGCGCATGCTCAGGTTGAGCACATCGGCGATCTGGCGATTGGTATAGCCCCTGGCCAGCAGCCGCAAGACATCGACCTCGCGCTGCGTCAAGGCTTCGTCCAGCACCGGTTTGGGAGCCAGCGTGGTCGTCGACTCCTTGAATAGCACGCGCGTCATCGCCGGATGAACATACAGCTCGCCGCGACAGGCTGCCTCGATGGCGTTGACCAACTCAGTCTCAGCCGCGCGCTTGACAATGTAACCCGCCGCCCCGACACGCACGGCCTCGCGCAAGAGGCTTTCATCCTCGTGGACGGTAAGAATGAGCACACGAATTTTCGGCTGCAGTTCCTTCAGCCGTCGGGCCACCGTGATGCCGCCGCCGACCGGGCCGGGCATGCTGATGTCGGTCAACACCACATCCGGCCGCAACTCGTGCGCCAGCCGCAGGGCCTCATGGCCGTCGGCCGCTTCGCCGACAATCTCAAAGCCGGGCTGCGCGTTGAGGATCGTGCGCAGGCCGGTGCGGATTAAACTGTGATCGTCAGCGATCAGAATGCGAATGGTCATTTGGAACCTCCACCACAAGGGTCGTGCCGGCGCCTGCCGCGCTCTCGATCGTCAGCGAGCCGCCCAGCATCTCGACGCGTTCTTGCATGCCCACCAGGCCCAGATGTCCGTCTTGCGCAAAACGGCTGATCTCGGCGTCAAAGCCCAGCCCGTTGTCTTCCACCACGACGACCACTCGGTCGCCGCGTCGTTCCAGCAGCACATCGGCGCGCGTGGCGCGGGCGTGCCGACCGATGTTGGTCAACGCTTCCTGCACGATGCGATACAGCGCCGTTTCGATCTCGACCGACAAGCGCTCGCTGCTAAAGCCCAGCGCCTTGAACTGCGCCAGCAGCCCGTAGCGGTCGCCCATCGCCTTCACATACTGCTGGAGCACGGGCACCAGACCCAGATGGTCCAGGCTGGCCGGTCGCAAATCGGCCGCCAGCCGGTGCAAACTGTCAAATAGGCTGTTGGTAATCTGCTTCAACTCGGTCACCTGCGGACCCAGCGCCGCATCGGCCCACTGCGCTTCAAGTTGGCGCAGGCCAAACAACAGCGAAGTCAATGCCTGCCCGGCTTCATCGTGCAGTTCGCGCGCCACGTAATGGCGTTCGGCCTCTTGCGCCTCGACCAGCCGCCGCGACAGCGATTGCAGCCGTTCGCGCCCGGCCCGGACCTGCTCAAACAACCACGCATTCTGAATCGCCACGGCGGCCTGGCCGACAAGCATCTCGGCCAGGCGCTGATGCTCGGGCGTAAAGTAGTCCGGCTCGATCTTGTCCAGTGAATACAAGCCAATGACGTAACCGCCCGCGATGAGCGGCACGCCCAGCCAGCTGCGCACATGCTCGACGCCGGGGCGTGTCTCCCAGCCGGGATGCGTGCGCGTGTCTGCGATCAAGCAGCTCTGGCGCGTCGTCAGGAGCAGCTCAAATATCGGATTGGTCTGCACGTTAAAGGTGGCGGCATGAACAACGGCCGGGTCGCCCCACCGTTCATAGCCGCGTACCACGCGCACCGCCAGCCGCGATTCGGTCTCCAGCAGCATGACATTGGCACTGTCATACGGCACCATCTGGCCGACGTAGTCAAGCAATGTCTCTAACACGGTTTCCAGGTTCAAGCTTTGCGTCAACGCCTGGTTGGCGGCGCTGAGCGTTTCGGCCAGTTGGCGCTGTGCTCGTTCGGCCTGGCTGATGGCCAGCAGATCCTGCGTATAGCGTTCCAGCCGCGTCTCCGCCTGCTTGCGTTCGGTGATGTCGTGCTTGATGGCGATGAAGTGCGTGATCTCGCCGCGCTCATTGTGCACCGGCGCGATGGTCTGCTCTTCGATGTACACGCGCCCGTCTTTGCGCCGATTGACCAGCTCGCCTTGCCAGATCTTGCCGGACACAATCGCGTCCCACATCGCCCGATAGAACTCGGCGCTTTGCTGGCCGGAGTTGAGCAGGCGGAAACTTTGCCCCAGCGCTTCGGTTGATTCATAGCCCGTCATGCGCGTGAAGGCCGGATTGCACCATTGGATGCTGCCCTGCCGATCGGTGATGACGATGCCGTTGGCCGCCGCCCGCACCGCCGTCATTTGCAGCCGCAATTGATTCTCGGCCCGTTCGCGTTCGGCTATTTCCTTGTTCAACTCTTCGTTTGCTTGAGCGAGTTGTCGAGTCCGATCTTGTACTCGTTGCTCCAACTCGGCATGGGCATTACGCAGCGCTTCCTCGGCGCGTGCATGGGCAACGCGCAGCCGGATGGTCTGGATGCCATAGGCCAGATCATCCGCCAGGGCGGCTAGCAATTGCACTTCCGCTTCCGAAAATGGATCGGCCTCTTTCGAGTAGATTGTGATAGCGCCAAAGGCCCGGCCATCGGCCAGGAGCGGAAATACTATCGAAGACGCATAGCCGCGTCGCAAGGCTTCCTCACGCCAGGGCGCGAAATTCGGGTCGGTCAGCATATTGCGACACGCGCTGGGCTGGCCGGTGCGAATGGCCGTGCCGGTAGGCCCGCGACCGCGTTCCGTATCAGCCCATGTAATGTTCAGTGTCTCCAAATAGCCGATCTCAAAACCGGCGTGTGCCATCGGCCGAACCGTCCTGGCTTCATCATCGTCGGCAAAGCCGATCCAGACCATCGTATGTCCACAATCCTCGACGATGATCTGGCAGACTTCCGCCAGGTACTGCGCTTCCGTCGTAGCTCGCATCAAAGCTTGATCGCTGTGCGTGTGCGCGCGCAGCGTTCGATTGAGCTGCTGAAGCTGCGCTTCCCGCTGTTTGCGTTCGGCGATGTCGATGTTGGCAATGGTCAAGCCGATCACGCGACCCGCGGTATCTCGCAACGGCTCGGCCGTCACATCGTACACCCAGCGGACACCGCGCGTATGCCCGGAAACTTCGCCCTGCACGGTCGCACCGGTGTGGAGCGCCCGGTTCAACAGGGTCATCAATTCCGCGGCTTCGTCGGGCGGGATCAATTCATCGGGCCGTTTGCCCAGCACTTGCTCGGGCTTGAAGCCGTGCCGCGTGTTATAAACCCACGTGTAACGCAGATCGCGATCGAGCGTGGCCACCGTAATCGGCGCATTCTGCAGCGTGATGTGAAAGCGTTCCTCGCTGCGCTGCAACGCCGCCAACGCCGCCTCGCGCTGCGCTTCGACGCGCTGGCG
>JACRBO010000643.1 GCA_016219235.1 Chloroflexota bacterium | reverse complement strand
CGAACTCACGGGCTACTGGTGGCTGCCGCGCCCGATCGATTGGTCGCCGCCCGCCGAACTGCTGCGTTTTATCGAAGCGGGTGATCCGCCGATTTGCTTTAGTTTCGGCAGCATGAGCGATCGAAATAGCGACGAGATCACGCACATCGTTTTGGCCGCACTGAAACGGCTGAATCGACGCGGGATACTCGTCACGGCGTGGGGCGGCCTGCGATCGATCGCGCAGTCCGATCGGGTCTACGTGATCGACACTGTGCCCTTCGATTGGCTGTGGCCGCAGTGCGCGGCGGTCGTCCATCACGGCGGATCGGGGGCGACATCGGCGGGCCTGCGGGCGGGCGTGCCCTCGCTGGTCGTCGCCTTCTTTGCCGATCAACCCTTCTGGGGACGACGCATTTTTGAACTGGGCTGCGGGCCGCAACCGATTTTGCGCAAACAGCTTACAATAGAGCGGCTGGCGGCGGCGCTCGATCGGGCCGTACACGATCGGGTGATGGCCGATCGGGCGGCAGAGATTGGCCGCACATTGCAATCAGAAGACGGCGTTGCTCGCGCAATCGCCTTTATCGAAAGGACAGTAGCACTCCATGGCTGAAGAACGAATTCAAAAACTGTTGGCGCAGGCCGGGCTGGGATCACGCCGCGCCTGCGAAGAATTCTTGATCGGACACCGCGTCACGGTCAACGGCAAGCTGGTCGAACTGGGCGCGAAAGCCGATCCCAACAAAGACGTGATCAAGGTGGACGGCAAGCGCATCGAGATCGAGCAGGCGCGCATCTACGTCATGCTCAACAAACCGGCCGGCATCGTCACCACCAATGAGGACGAGTTTGACCGCAAGACCGTGCGCGATCTGGTGCCCATTAACGCACACCTGTTCCCGGTGGGCCGCCTCGATGCCGACAGCGAAGGCTTAGTGCTGTTGACCAATGACGGCGAACTAACCAATGCGCTGACGCATCCGCGCTTTGAGCACGAGAAAGAGTATCTGGTGCTGGTGGAAGGGCGTCCCGGCGAAGGCGTGCTGAAGAGCTGGCGGCGCGGCGTGCTGCTGGAAGAGCAGATGACGGCCCCGGCGCGTGTGGATGTGCTGGAGGGCGACCGCGATAAGACGTGGCTGCGCGTGGTCATGCACGAAGGCCGCAAGCGCCAGATTCGCGAAGTGGCCGGGATGCTGGGGCACAAGGTGAAGTATCTGGAGCGCGTGCGCATCGGGCCGTTGAAGTTGGGCCAACTGAAGACGGGCACTTACCGGCATCTAACGCCGACCGAAGTGCGCGAACTGCTGGCCTCGGCCGGGTTGGATGCGAAGAAGCCGGCGAAGAAGAAATCTGCGCCCCGGAAACCGCCGGTCAATAGACCGGGCGCGAAGAAACCGGCGGCCAGGACTACGGAACCGAAGAAGTCGGCTCCGAGCAAGGGCGGTCTGCGGAGCGGGCCACAGAAACCGACCTCACGAAAGCCTGCAACCAGGCCGTCGAAGCGAACCTCGAAGCCAGATCGATAATGACAGCGGGACGGAGAGACGGAGGGACGGAGGGACGGAGGGACGGAGAGACAAGCTCTCTCCGTCTCTCATTCTCTCGTTCTCTCCATCTCTCCATCCCTCCGTCACGCTATCCCTCAGTCTGAATCTTCTCCACCACCCGCACCAACACCTCGTACGGGTTGCGCGCCGCCGCTACTTCACGATCAGCGGCAAATACACGCGCTTGATCGACGTGCGGGTCAGCGCCAGAATCTTCGCCGCCAGTTGATCGGCATAATCGCGGCGGGCCTGGGGCTGATCGAAATCCCACGAATGCACAAAGGCCGCGATCGTCTCGCTGAGCGTTTGCGTGCCGGAAACGATCGTCTCCAATCCGATGGGCGCGTAAACACCCTCGCGGCCCAGGCTGCGCGCGGCCAACTCCGTGTAGACATGGCGCAGCGCGTCCACCGTGCGGATCGAATCGGTGTAGGTGAAGAACTCGCGGCCATGCACGTCATCGGCGCCGGGCGTCTTCGGATGATAATCGCAGGCCGGATAAGAGCCGTCGATTTCAGGCGTCGTGTGTGTGGCCCACGGCATGTTGATGGCGTCCAACGCAGTGACGCAATCCAGATGCGAATAACCATCGGCCAGTGAATGCAGGTAAGTGCCGAAGGCGGCCAACGAGCCGGCCGGAATCGTGGTCGAGATCGCGGCGGTGCGTGTATACAAGCAATTGGCTTGCATAACCGTCATATCTGCCGGGCCGCCCCACGCATACGCCTCGTAAGCGTTCAACGTGGTCGTGATTCCCCAGCCCCAATCGTGCAGCGCGCCGATTTCACCGGCCGCGCGCGGTCCCTGGATGTGCGGAAAATGGAAGAACGGCGAATACGGCCCAAAGCGGGTCGTAGCGCTATCGGTGATGGTCACGTCCACCCAGCGCGGCCAGAGCACTTGCGAATGGGTGATCGGCAGCCCGCCGCAAATCGTCTGCGAATTGGGCGGCGTGTAAAACGCGCCGCCGCCATTGGTATAGGATACCACCGCGCCGGGCAGT
>JACRBO010000642.1 GCA_016219235.1 Chloroflexota bacterium | reverse complement strand
CTGTATCGGTTACTATTCGCGAGCAAACACCCATTGGGAAATGACTTCTGGCACAAAGTCGTGAGTCGAAATGTGTATGGTCAAGGCCGCCTCCTGTAATTTACCCTAGATCGAACATGTGTGCTACTATCATTATAGACGAAGCGGGGGCGGTTAAACTATGGCTACCAAATCCAGCATCGAGTGGACTGAATCCACCTGGAACCCATTAACGGGCTGCAATAAAGTCAGTCCCGGCTGCAAGCATTGCTACGCCGAGCGTATGGCGAAGCGTCTGCATGCGATGGGTCAACCCAACTATGCTAACAACTTCAAACTGACCCTGCATCCCAACGCGCTTGAAATCCCGTTAGGCTGGAAGAAGCCGCAAGTCATCTTCGTCAATTCCATGAGCGATCTCTTCCACAAAGACGTGCCCGTTGATTTCATTCAACAGGTCTTCGACGTGATGCGCCGCGCGGACTGGCATACGTTTCAAGTCCTGACCAAACGTGCCGAGCGGCTAGAGGAACTTGATTCGCAGATTGATTGGCCCGCCAATGTGTGGATGGGGGTCAGCGTTGAGACTCAAGATTACACGTATCGCATCGATCATCTGCGGCAGACACATGCGCGGATCAAATTCCTCTCGCTGGAACCGCTGTTGGGGCCATTGCCTAAGCTCAATCTCAAGGGCATCAATTGGGCCATCGTCGGCGGCGAGTCCGGCCCCGGCGCGCGACCGTTACTGGAAGATTGGGTCATCGACATTCGCGATCAATGCAAAGCCAAACACGTGCCGTTCTTCTTCAAGCAATGGGGCGGCGTTCAGAAGAAACGCGCCGGGCGTTTGCTGCAAGGCAAGACCTGGGATGAAATGCCCGCCTTGCCAAACCTGATTCTCGCTTAACGACCAGCCTGCACAAATCCAACATTGCCCCCCAACCGTCCTCGATCGCCGAAGACCGGCCATCGAGGACGGTGTATTTTCCCCGGCATTGGTTTTGAGTTGGCGCATCGTGACTTTCCCGTGACCAATCGAGCGATGCAAACCCCTCGAAATTGGGACAAACCTCATACCGGAAATCAGTTGACTAATTTCGGCGATACATGATAACCTAATTACGCTTCTTACTCGCGCGTTCCGGCCTTATGGCACCCACCCTATCTCACCCAAAGGATGATTAACGATGGCATCGAAACGTCTCGTGTTGAATCTGATTGTTGCGCTGGCTGTGCTGGTTGGACTCGTTCCGTTTGCAGCACCGGCGCAAGTGGCGCAAGCCGCCGCACCCACCGACTTGTTCTTCTCAGAATATATCGAGGGGTCCAGTAACAACAAAGCCCTTGAGATTTACAACGGCACCGGCGCGGCCATCGATCTGGCGGCGGGCGGCTATAACGTGCAGATGTTTTTCAATGGCAATCCCGTGTCCACCCTGACCATCAACTTGACGGGCACGGTGGCCGATGGGGACGTGTACGTGGTGGCGCAGTCTGCGGCCAATGCCACTATTCTGGCGCAAGCCGATCAGACCAACGGCTCGGGTTGGTTCAACGGCGATGATGCCGTCGCGCTGCGCAAAGGCACGACCGTCATCGATGTGATCGGCCAGATCGGCTTTGACCCCGGCACGGAATGGGGCAGCGGCGTCATCAGCACCGCCGACAACACCCTGAGCCGTGACGATACGATTTGCGCGGGCGACCCTGACGGCGCGAACGTCTTTGACCCGGCGATCGAGTGGGAGGGCTTCGCTACCGATACCTTCGGCGGGTTGGGCGCGCACATCGCCACCTGCTCGACGGCCGATGTAGCCCCGACCGTGACGGCCAGTTATCCCACCGATGGCGCAACGGGCATTCCCCTGAACGCGGATATGTCCGTCACGTTTAGCGAGCCGGTCAATGTCACTGGTTCATGGTTTACCATCGACTGCACGGTAACCGGTGTGCACGGCGGCACCGCCAGCGGCGGGCCGGCCACGTTTACCATCAACCCCACGGCCGATTTCGTCGGCGGCGAAACCTGCACGTTTACCGTGGTGGCCGCCAATGTGACCGATCAGGACAGCAACGATCCCCCCGACAATTTGACCTTTGATTTTGTCGTGGGCTTTACCGCCGTGGATGTCTGTACCCTGCCCTATACGCCCATCTACCAGATTCAGGGCAGCGGCGCATCGACCCCCATCCCTGGCTCGGTAGTAACCACGGCCGGTGTGGTGGTCGGCGACTTTGAAGGCACGGCCAGTTCGCAAGGTTTCTACATCCAGGATGCGACCGGTGATGGCGATGCCGCCACTTCAGACGGTATCTTCGTCCTGACCGGCAACGCCGACGTAGTCAGCGCGGGCCAGGTGGTGCGCGTCACCGGCTTCGCGCGCGAGCGCTTCAGCCAGACGGCAATTGCGGGGGCGAATAACAACACCACGCCCGTTTCGGCCGCCAACATCGTCAACTGCGGCAGCGCCAGCGTCGCGGCGACGGATGTCGTTATGCCGTTTGCCAGCGCCGATTACGCCGAACGGTTTGAAGGCATGCTGGTCCGCTTGCCGCAAGCGCTGGTCATCGCCGAATACTTCAACTACGATCGGTTTGGCGAGATCGTGCTGGCCCTGCCGCTGGACGGCGAGGTGCGCCCCTTCACCGGCACCGCCATCGACGAACCAGGCCCTCCGGCGTTGGACCGCGCCCTGAAGAACAGCCTGCGCCGCATCACGCTGGATGATGCTGTCAGCGCGCAAAACCCGAGCGTTCTTCGCCACCCGAACGGCGAGCCCTTCTCGTTGACCAATCGCTTCCGCGGCGGCGACACCGTGCAGAATACGATCGGCGTGCTCGGCTTCGACTTCAGCCTGTACCGCATCTTCCCGACCGGCCCGGCGGATTATGCCGCCGCGAATCCGCGCCCCGCTTCACCGGAACCGGTAGGCGGCAACCTGCGCGTCGCGGCCATGAACACCCTCAACTTCTTCATCACGCCCGATTACCCCACCGGCAATCCGCTGGATAACAAGTGCGGCCCGGCGCAAAACGTGGAGTGCCGCGGCGCGGATGCCGATCAGCCCGACGAATTCAGCCGCCAGCGTGACAAACTCATCGCGGCCCTGGCCGGTTTGGACGGGGACATCATCGGTCTCAATGAGTTGGAGAACACGACCGGCGTCGATCCGCTGGGCGATCCAACCAACGGCGTTGTGGCGGGGCTTAACGCGGTATTCGGGCCTGGCACATACGCCTACATCGATACGGGCACGATCGGGACGGATGCCATCCGCGTCGGCCTGATCTACCAGCCGGCCAAAGTTGCCCCGATCGGCACGTTCCAGACTCTGGATTCAGCCGACGATCCGCGCTTCATCGATACTAAGAGCCGGCCGGCACTCGCGCAGACTTTTGAAGACCTGGCCACTGGCGCGCGATTCACCGTTGTCGTGAATCACCTCAAGTCCAAAGGCTCGGCCTGCGACGATGTCGGCGACCCGGATGCGGGTGATGGTCAGGGCAATTGCAGCGGAACGCGCACGCTGGCCGCGCAGGCGTTGGTGGACTGGCTGGCAACCGACCCGACCGGCAGCGGCGACCCGGACTTCCTCATCATGGGCGACCTGAACTCTTACGCCCAGGAAGATCCCATCGATGCGATTAAGGCCGGGGCTGATGACACCGCAGGCACGGGCGATGATTACACCAATCTGATCGCCCACTTCCAGGGCACCTACGCTTACTCTTACGTGTTCGATGGACAATCGGGTTATCTGGATCACTCGTTAGCCAGTTCGACGCTGTTCGCGCAAGTGACCGGCGCTGCCGATTGGCACATCAACGCCGACGAGCCTGACATCCTCGACTACGACACCAGCTTCAAGCCGGCCGCGCAGGCTGCGCTGTACGAGCCGAATGGCTATCGCTCGTCCGATCACGACCCGGTGATCGTCGGTCTTGATCTGGCCCTCAATGCCACGTGCAACGGCCTGCCGGCTACGATCGTCGGCACGCCCGGTGATGATGTGCTCTACGGCACCAACGGCGCGGATGTCATCGCCGGCCTGGGCGGCAACGACACCATCTACGGCGGCAACGATGACGATGTGATCTGCGGCTACGCCGGCAACGACACGCTCATCGGCGGCAACGGCCACGACACGCTCATCGGCAGCTACGGCAACGACGGGCTGGATGGCGGCAACGGCAACGATACACTCTTCGATAGCGATGGGAACAACGTGCTCGATGGTGGGAACGGCAACGACACCCTGACGGGCGGCAGTGGGAACGACACGCTGGCCGGCGGCAACGGCGACGACACGGTCCGCGGCGGCCGCGGAAATGACACCCTGACCG
>JACRBO010000649.1 GCA_016219235.1 Chloroflexota bacterium | reverse complement strand
CGGCCCACGCGCCCGCGATGGGGATCAGCAGCAGACGTGGCAGGGCAAACGACAGGCTGACCGCCGATAACGCCACGGCCAGATCGGGCTTTTGATCGGCGCGCGGATACAGTGTCTGCATCAGCCAGATGCTCAGCGCGAAGAACGTCAACTCGCTGCCGAACACCGAGATCGACTGCGTGCCCCACAGGAAGAGAAACGTGCGCCAGCCGTGCGGTGGCGGTTCATAGTGGACGGTCATGGGTAGTGAGCGAGATGCAGGATGCAAGATGCAGGATGCGAGATGCAGGATGCAAGCTGCGTGAAACGTGATGCTTAGTGCGTGGTAGTGACCGATTACCAGTTACCGATCACCAATTACTCAATTCATTGCGGCACCAACGACTTGATCACGTCCATATCGATGACGGGCATCCAGGCGTAGATGTAAGCGCGACCATATTCTTTGAAGCCGCAGCGTGTCACGATGGGGCGGGACAACGGCTCGGCGTTGATGACGGCCAAATGGTAGCCGCGCGTCTGGGCATCTGCCAGACGGCGGCGCACCAGCGTCGAGTAGATATTCCGGCCGCGAAACTCCGGCAGCGTGCCTGCGCCGCCCTGATAGGCGATGCCGCCTCCCAGCACCAGGCGGGCAAAGGCCGCATGCTGTCCGTCTACTTTGGCGAGGTAATTGATCTCTTTCTCGCGGAACTTGGGATTGCGCATGCGCTCCACCCAGCCCGCTCGCTGTCGATCGATCTGCTCTTGTGGCATTTGGAAGCACACGATGTTGATGTGACACATCGCATCGACGGCGGCTTCAGCATAGCCGTCCATGATCTCGATCTCGATGTCGGGATTGATCGGGATGTCCAGATTATCCAACCCCACGCGCGCCATCGTGGCGGCATCGCCGGCCAGCACCAGGCCGTGCTTTTCCAGTCGTTCACACATATCGGCGGGCTCGGTGGTGTCATCCACCCACCATTGGAAGCCGATGTTGCGTTCGCGGAAATAGGCGATAGTTTCCTCAATGCGTCGATCGGCTTCTTCCGCCGTCCAGCGCACGCCGCCCACACCGTTGGCGCCCGGATGCGCGGAGCCGTTGCCCCACTGTCCGCCGCGCAAACTCATGCGGCTGCTGGAGTCGGGCCAGATCCATTCGCGCACGTCAAAGCCGAAGCGCGTGCTCTGCAAGACGCGATTGAGCTCCTCGCCCTCCAACGTCGCAGGTGCTATCCAGTTTTTGCGGCGCGCACTGTACATCGGCTCCGGGCAGAACAGATCGATCGTGCTGATCTTGTTGTCCGTGATCGTCAAGAAAGCCGATCGGTTGTGTTCCACATAGAAGGTGTTTTCGGTGGCTTGAATCCGGTACTCGATCGCGATACGCGGCCCGTCGGCCAGCACGTCAAATGTCTCCAGCGTGGCGTCCGGCCAGGCCGCCCACTCATCCCGAATGCGTTGAATGACGCGGGCGCGCGGTCGGTAGATCTCGCGCCCATCCCAGCGGTTCAGGCGTAGGCCGGCGTCTTCGGCCAGCAGGGCTTCGAATTGGGCTTGATCGTTGGCGGCGATGGCCGCCATGAAGTCGCGGCCAAGTTGCTGCAGATCAGACATGGGGTACCTCGATGAAAAGCGGCTGCCCATGGTTGATAACGGACAGCCGCTTGAAATCCAGTGATCGATAACTGGTGACTGGTAATTGGTAACTGGTGACTGGTGTCGGAAATGCTGATTACCACTCACCGGTCACTGGTTGACCAATCACCGATTGACCGATCAACCGATTACCAATTGACCAATCGCCTAATCCCGAATAACGCTGTTGGCGATGACGCTGACGATGGTGACGACGATTGCGCCGATGATGGCCGAGCCGAAACCATCGACCGCGAATGCGATGCCCAGGGTTTGAGCCAGCGATTGTGTGATCAGCAGCATCAGGGCGTTGATGATCAGGACGAAGAGACCGAGCGTCAGCAGCACGAGCGGGCAGCTCAGGAACTTCAGGATGGGGCGGACGACGGCATTGACGACGCCAAAGACCAGGGCCAGCACGATAAACTGCCCGGCGCTGCCCGTGAACTTGATGCCGGGCACGATGGAAATGGCGACCAGCAGGCCCAGGCCGGTGGCGATGGTGCGAGTAAGAAACGATCCAGATCGACCCATTGTCGATACGCTCCGAAGGACAAGATTTGATGCCTGTGGTGCGGACCGCCCGCGTCGATGGATTTGGCAATCCACCGGGAGCGGCAAAGTGATTATACCAGCGATGCTGTCGCTACTCGACAAAAATCTCCACGCGCTCGCCCGCTTCCTCGTCGGTCACGTCCAGCACCCGGCCGCTTTGCCCGCTCTTGATGGCCGTCATGAGATCATCGTAGTTGACACTGTCGATGTTGGGCGCGAAGCGCGCGCCCATGCGCAGGCCGACGTTGACCAGCCCCATGGGGATGTTGACGTTGACCTTGTTTTTGCCGCTGCGCGTATCGGTGACGCGTACCCGGAACCAGCGCGGATCGCTGCTGCCCATGACGGGCGGATTGGGCGCGCGCTTGTCGCCCTTGCCGCCGACACTTAGGGCCTGCAACAACTTTGCGCCCTCTTCGGCGGTGATTTTGCCCTCCTGGATCATCTTGAGAATTTGTAAGCGTTCTTCGGCGCTAGCCATGATTGTCCTCCATGCCCCCGATGATTTCAATAGATTCATCGGGCCTGCATTCTGTATGTGAAGTCAGTTGTTATCAACACTCGCTATTCAGCCGAGTTTAAGGTTAAGGGCGTCTTGCGCTGATCCATCTGTCGCATCGCCGGAATAAAGGCCATGCTGAACGTGGTCAACATATAGATGGCGCCGATCACAATCAACATCATCTGCACGCCAAACTGCTCGGTCGCCACGCCGCCGATCAACGTCCCCAGCGGCATCGCCGCCCACACCGTGGCCGTAATCGTGCCAAAGACGCGCCCGCGCATGTGCGGCGGAATCCGCTCGTATTCGACCGAATCGATGATCGGGTTGAGCGGCCCGGCCCCGATGCTGGTGACGAACGTCGCGATGAGGATGACCGCCAGCGATGGATACAGCGCCATCACCCAGAAGCGCAAACTCGTCAGCATGAACATCGAAACGAAGGTCGCGTGCCGTGGCAGCCGATGACCGATCGCGCCGTAGATGATCGCGCCCAGTACCGCGCCGCCGCCGTTGGCCGCGATGATGAGTCCTAAATCAAAGGCACTGCCAAAGACCTGATTCACATACACCGGCCGGACGACATTGCCGTAAGCGGCATCCAGGCTGTTGGTCAACATCACGAAGATGACGATCGCCAGCATCAGCCGATCGCGATATAAGAACTTCAGGCCGTCGCCCAATTCTTGAAAATACTTGCCGCGTGGCATAGCGGCCGGTCGCGCTGCCGGCACGTTGACAAAGACTACTACCAGGCCTGCCGACACCAAAAACGAGGCCGCATCCAGCCACAAGACATTGGCCGTGCCCATGACAGCGATGAGCAAACCTGCCAGCGGTGCGCCGATCAACCGCGAACTGCGCTCGATGACTTGATTGGTGGCGGCGGCCCGCTCGATCGGGATCCCTGCCAACTCGGCCAGATCGGGTATCAGCGCCGATCGGGCGGTACTGCCGGGCGCATCGAGCAGCGCCCCGAAAAACACCAACACCATCAACTGCCAGAATTGCAACCCGATCGTAAAGTACAGCACTGGCACCAGTGCGACAGTTACACCGCTGGCTAAATCGGCGATGATGCTGGTGCGTTGATAACCCAACCGATCGATCAGCGTGCCGCCGAACAGACCCGCAATAACGACGGGCAAAATACTGAAGAAGCCGGTGATGCCGGTCTGCGTGGCGCTGCCCGTCGTCTGCAGCACGAACCACGGAATCGCGATGGCCGTCAGCATGTTGCCCACCATCGAGATGGCGTTCGCCGTATACAACGCGATCAACGGCGCGCGATTTCGGGCGGGCGGCGCGGCGGATGTCATCGATCGATTTTGAGCCGCATGTGCGTCAGGGCGCGCACTTGCTGAAAGCCGCGCGTCGCTAACGCCACCCGGCTGGCGACGTGCGCGCCCGGCACGCGCGCCGTCAGCTGCTGAACGGGGGTGTTGGCTTCGGCCAGCACGCTGTCGATCAGCACCTGTTCAATGCGGCCCGATCGTGCCGGGACGACCCACAAGAATAACTTGCCTTGCCGTGACCAGCGATTGACTTCGGCCAGGGCCGCGCCCCACAATTGATCGCCCACTTCGATCACACGCCAGACCTGCCGCGTATTGGTCAGCCAATTGGTGAAGCGCCGCTCCACACCCAGATCGAAACTGCTGCGATACACCGGCTCGGCCCAGCGCACGCTGTCTGGCACACTGGCCTGCGCCAGCGTGTAGATGCGATCGGCGTCATACGGACGGGCGGCGCGCAAGCGCCCTTCGATCGGCTGCGGCGGTGCGCTGATCGGATCAAACTGCGCGCGGTCAAAATAGATCGTTTCACCGACCGATTCAAAACCCAGCGAACGGTACAGATCGTGCGCGCCCGCGTTATCCGATCGGACTTGCAGCGAGATCCAATCGGCGTCTTGTTCGCGCGCGAGATCGATCGCCGCTTGCATCAACTGCCGCGCAATGCCGCGCCGTCGCCACACCGGATCGACCGCCACATTCCCGATCATCCAGCCGTGCCCAAACGAACTGAGCCGCCGCACGGTGACATTGCCCACGATGCGGCCGGCCTCAAGCCACACGAAGCCCGGCAGTGCACCTTGCCCCGGCGTGGCGAAGAAGTCCAGCCAGCCAAACCATTGGCCCATCAGCCGCATCTCGCGCATGGCCTTGCGCCCGGATATGTCCATGTCGTCGGCAAAGGCTTGCTCTACCAGCAGGGCCACGCTGACGATGTCGCGCGAAGAACTAATCGACCGGAGACCGGAGTAGGTTTGATCGTTGGCTGTGGCCTGTGCCACCATGTGCGCTTATCCTTCCAGCGAGGCGAGTAGTTTCGCCGCTTCGTCCACACTAATCTGACCGGCTTCCACCATCTTTAAGATTACCAAACGCTCGGCATCGCTGACCGGCTCGGCCGGTTTGGGCGGCGCGGGTGGGCGGGGCGGTGTGGCAAATGTGCCCCACGAACCGGCGGCCCGCTCCGCACGGCGTTGAGCGCGTTCGGCGCTGCGCTTGGCACGCTCGGCGGCGCGTTCCAACGGGTTATTCTTGCCCCAGCGCTCTTCCAACTCGCGCTGGACGCGGGCCATCTGCGATTCAAACTGGCCCATGGCCGACTCAATCATCGATTCGACTTGATCGGAGAAGGCGCCGGGATCGAACCCGCTGCCCGATTTGCCCGGCAGCACCAGCAAATCGCCGCCCGCATTCAGCGCCACCTTGGCGGAACCGTCGCCGAAAGTACCGATGGCTTCGTGCTCGTTGCCCTGCCAATTGGTCATTGGCAGCCGGCTGCGCACATCGCCGCCGGCTTTCAGCGCCAACTGCGCGCCGCCGCCGTTGATGCGCAAGATGATGTCGCCCCTGGCATTGGTGGTGTAGGTCTGATCGGGCGCAAATTCAATCTCTAGCGCGGCATCGCCGGCGACTTGATTGAACACCGCGCCCGTGTCCAAATCCTGCGCGACCAGATCACCAGAAATCCGATCGGCCGTAACCTGGCCGCCAACGCGCTTGATCTTGGCGTCGCCGCGCACCGTGCCGATGCGCAAATCGCCGTCGACGTCACGCGCAGCAAAATCGCCCTGCACCGTCTGCACATCGGTCGCGCCCACGTCGCGCACGGCGGCATCGCCGTTGACGGTCTGGATGGCGAGTGTACCTTTGATTTGCGTCACACGCAAATCACCGCTGACTTGTTCGATCGCGATCGATGCGCCGGTCGGGCAGACGACATCACACGAATCGACGGCAGTGATCGAGATCGTTTCGCCGTTGCGCTCGACAAGGTTGGCGGGCGAATCATCGTCGATGACGACGTTGACGGCGGCCTCGCTGCCGCCCGTGATGGATAGATCGTTGTGGCACGTGATGACCAGTTGGGGTGTCGCTGAAGTAGAAAAGTTGGCAATCGTCATGCTGGTTTCTCCTGTCGATTATGCATTAAGCATTGTGAATTGAGCATTGTCAATGTTGCCCCAGTGTGCCGCGTATTCGCACGCGCCGCTCCAGCGCGGCAAACACGCGCAGGCCCAGCGCAATCATGACGACCATGAAGACGATCATCAAGCCAATCTCCAGTGTCGTCGGTAACAATGTGCGTGTGCCCAACAGCAGGCCGCGCACCGCATCGAAGCCGTAGGTCAGCGGCAGCACCAGCGAGATCGGCAACAGGAATTTGGGCAGCGAATTCACCGGGAAATCGGCGCCCGAAAAGATTTGCACCAGAAATGCACTCATGTCGGTCAACGTGTTGGCTTCGCGAATCATCATCACGACCGCGGCGAAGGCGAAGCCAAAGCCGTACAGGCCGAGCAGCATCGGCAGCACGGTGGCAAAGGCCGCGATCAGATTGCCGTTTGGCCGGAAGCCGAAGATCAACGCCGCCACGATCAACATCAGGCTGGAAGTGATGGTTGTTACCAACAGATTGGTGAACGTGTGGCCGATCAACAATAGTGGGCGCGGCACAGGGGTCAGCCAGTTTGATTCCAGCACGCCCGCATCCATGTCGTTTTTCAGCGCGTAACCCATGCCCCAGAAGACGGCATTGATGAAGCTGCTCAAGGCCGTGCCGACCAGGATAAACGACATGTAATCGGTTGAGCCGCTGTAGCCCGCAAACCCCTGTGCTTCGCCGTTGACGCTGAAGGCCTGCCCCATGAAGTAGACGGGCGTCAACCACACGATCGGTTGCAGCACGGACGAGACGGCATTCAGCGGGTAACGCCAGTATTGTCGCCAATCTTTGGCTGCGATAGCCAGCAGCGCGCGCCACTGAGATCGCCAGGTAGGTTGAGAGAGTCCAATCGGGTTCATGGCGTTACCTTCGAATTGGTCATTGGAAATGGCTCATTGTTCATTGTCAATACTGCCCAATCGCGCCGGTTCGCCGCGCGCGTCGCTCCATGAAGTTGAACAGCGCGTAACCGATGCTCAGCCATATCACGCCAAAAACGAGCAGGGGGATCAGGTCAGGCAATAACGCCTGAAAGTCTGCGCCATTCAAGGCGGCATT
>JACRBO010000648.1 GCA_016219235.1 Chloroflexota bacterium | reverse complement strand
TCGTCACGCTTTTGCAGGCGCAGGCGATGAGTGGGGCTACGTCAGTGCCGCTACGCACGAATTGGGCGGTGTGGTGGACACCGGCGATCAATACGCGCAGCACGGCGACTGGCTGAACGCTGCGACCGTCTACGAAACAATCATGCGCGGCGTGTTGGACGAATATGAGTCGGTTCAGGACGAAGAAGGCGACCTCAACGAGATCGTCAATCGCTGCGTGGTCGGTTTGGGTAAGAGTCTCAACGCTACCGATGCGCCGCTCCGCCGGCAGCATATCGTGCGCGCCTTGTTCGACGTGTATCTGTGGGATGTCGAGTATGGTGGGATCGACATGGGCTATCCGGCCCGCGATCTGATGTTGAAACAGACGACGCCCGGCGAGCAGCAGCAGATCATCGGTTGGACCCAGAAGGCGCTGCCCACCGGCAACGAATGGAGCGCGAACTGGCATCGACAAATCCTGGGGCGGCTGTTGCTCGATCTGCAGAAAGACACGCTGGACGATGAAGCTTATCTAGCCGTGTGCCGCGAGACTGGCCGGATTGAAGATCTGGTCGACCGGCTGCTGAAACTCGATCGGTTGGACGAAGCGATCGAGGTTGCGCGCCGGGCCGATGATTATGCCTTGCTGCAGTTGGCCGATATCTTTGTGAAGCATCGTCGCACTCAACAAGCCGATCAATTGATCCGCGCCCGCGCGCCCAAAAGCAAAGACACGCGCCTGTTGGAGTGGCTGAAGAAGCAGGCTGCTAGGCGCGGCGACAAGACCGAGGTACTTGAGTTAACGGAGCAGCTCTTCAAGGCAACGCCCTCGCTGGAAGACTACAAGCAAGTGAGAGCCGCCGCACTGGCCTGTCGGCGTTGGGAGCAGGTGCGCCCGACGCTGCTGGCCCACTTGACCAAAGCCAAAGACTACGGCCTGTTGACCGAGATCTATCTGTTGGACAAAGAAGTCGACGCTGCCTTGGAGTCAGTGGAAAAAGTGACGTATACCTGGTACGGTTGGGGGCATGAAACGCTATCGATCCGGGTGGCTAAAGCCGCTGAGAAAGATCGCCCCGAGGCAGCCTTGCGCATTTATCAAACCACCGTCGATAAGCTGATCGCCGCGCGCGGGCGGGAGAACTACAAAACTGCCACGCGCTATCTGAAGCGGATGCGGTCGTTGTTTCAGCGTTTGAATCAGCAAGATACCTGGGATGCACTCATCGCCAAGGTTCGCGAGAAGAATCGGGCGTTGCGCGCGTTGAAAGAAGAGTTGGATAAAGCCGGTTTGTGATGGCGATCGAAGAGGACGCTATGCCAGTTACCTACACCAGTCGCAAAGGTCTCACTTACACCCTGTGTCAAGGCGTCACCAAGACCGGCAAGCCGCGCTACTACTTTGCGCGCGAGCCAAAGGACGCCCCTGTCCTCGATCAGATTCCGGCCGGCTGCGCGATCAGCGAAAGCGTCAACGGTATCGTCTCGCTGGTCAAAGATCGCCCTTCGCAACTACAGGCGAGCGAGATCGCTGCGGTCGAAGATCGACTTCGCAAACACCCCAGGAGCCGCAACTATCGTCTCAGCGTCAAATCGGATCGGCTGGAGGTCTACGAGTTGGTCGGGCCGGATCCGCAATCGCTGATCGCGGCGTTGCGACGAGAAGGCCCACTGACGCCGGGCTTAGCCGATCGATTGCAAGCTGAATACGATCGATACGGGCAGTACACACCGGTGCTGCGGATCATTCTCGCGGACCCGGAACGTCGCACCTTTCGCGCGGAGCGGATGTGCCGGCCGGGCAGCATCGACGATTGGATCGATGTAGAACCGCATGGCCTGATCGAGAAAGTGGCGCGGGCCTTGATTTCCAAGTTGGGCACCGCTGCGTTCTTCGAACTGCATTGACCTTTGCGATCCAGATACATTGCCAGGGCCTGGTGCTTCAGGAAAGTTCACGACTTCCAAATCGAACTCATCGACCAGACATCCATAGAATTCAAACGAGTGCGGCCGTTGCGCGCAAACGCCCTGACACCCAGGCTGTCCGCTCGCGTCGGATAGATGCGACTCGCCAGGCAGAGCGTCTCATTCACAAAGACCTCAAGCACCGAGTGATCGAGAAACAGGTGGATTCTCAGTCGTCCGGCCGCGTCCAGTTCAATCGGTGACTGGAGCGGATCTCGATCCACCGCCGGGCTCAGACTCGAGTGATCGATCTCGACGACCAGGCGCTTCGACGCGGTCTGATAGACGAGGTGAGTGTGTTCTTCGCCGTCGGGCGAGCAACAGATTGTCAAGCCGAATTCAGCGGCAGCCTCCGGTTCAAATTCAGCCTCAATTTCCAGGCAGTTGCCGTGCACCTCGTCTGGCAGCCCCGGTCTATCAGCGTTGATTTCGAGGTTTTCGTAATGCCAGTGTTTGCCGCGCAGCGCTTTTAGTTCGGCGGCCGGTTCGAGTTTCAGCTGATTATCGGATCGTAACGAAACTGTTATCGGGATCGACATCACGCCCGACCAGCCCGCCGCCAGCGCCGCCGTGTCCGCGCGGCCTTCCCTCAGCCAGCCCCACATGATCATCCGGCCATCGGGCGCGCGCATAAACTGGGGCGCATAAAAGCAGCGTCCGTCCACCAGCTTAGCTTGAGTAATCGGTTCAAAGTGTTGCCCTTGATAATCGCCGACGAAATACACCGGGAAGAGCAACTCATTGGATGAAGCCTGAGCTGAGATCACTAAGACATGTTTATCGCCCACCGCAAAGAAATTGGGACATTCCCAATTTACTCCAGTCCAAATTGGTTCTGTGCGGTTGACATCACCCTTCAACAGCGGATGCAGATACTCCCATTGAATCAAGTCCGTCGATCGATAAAGCAAGACCTGTCCGCCGGCTCCTTCGACCCTTGAACCAATAACCAGATACCACCAACCGTCGATCTCCTGCCATACAAACGGGTCGCGAAAATCACCACCGGTTTTATCCGCCACCTCGATCGGTGGGGCGGCGATCACCGGATTTCCGGCATATTTCTGCCACGTCAACAGATCGTCAGCGCTGGTCGCCAGGCAGACCGTTTGAGGATGCACGCCGGTGTAGATCAACGTCGGCGTGCCAGCGTGATCGACCGCGCAGCCCGACCAACAGCCATCGTGATCGGGACCGTCTGGTGTCGGCGTGAGAGCAATCGGCAGATCATGCCAATGAACCAGATCAGCGCTGACCGCGTGGCCCCAGTGGATGGTGCTGTGAAATGGGCCATGTGGGTTGTATTGATAGAAGAGATGATATTGACCTTTCCAATAAATCAGACCATTCGGATCATTCAGCCAGTTGGCCGG
>JACRBO010000005.1 GCA_016219235.1 Chloroflexota bacterium | reverse complement strand
TTCATGCGGCGGGCCTGATCCTGCGTCGCGCTGACGGCTTGCTTCACCTCGTCGTAACCCTTGTCACCGTACAGGTGATATTCCCACAGTCAAAGGTGCACGTCGAAGGCATCGCTCACGTCGAGGCCGGGACCGGCCAGCGCGGCGCGGTGTTGCTCGTATTGAATCCCGATCTGCCATTCACCCAGCGAATGGCACGCCAATGCCAGCATCTCGAAGGCGCGCGCAATGGCTTCACGATCGTTCAAGCGCTCGGCCACGGCCAGGCTGCGCTGCGAGACCTCAAAGGCTTCACGATACTCATTCCGATGCCAGTGCAGCTGTGCGACGTTGTAGAGCACGTGCGCCAGTTCGATGGCGTCCTAATCGCTCTGATCGAGATCGTGCAGCGCCGCTTGCAGGTGCGCCGCAGCTCGATCGAGTTCGCCGGCCGTCAACAGGCCCATCGCTGCGAGGCGATGAATCCGCGCCCGATCGCGCAGCGGCAGCTGCCAATTCTCGTTCGATAAGTTGAGCGCGCGATCGAAGGCCGCGATCGCTCTGGGGGTATCGGCCAGGACCTTGTAATACTTGCCCAGCGATTCGAGCAGCTTCAAGCGCCGATCGGGATCGGGCAGGCCCAACGCATCGAGCAACGCCAGGGCGCGCTCGTAATAGTTGACGGCGACTTCAAATGCATACACCCGCGCCGCTTTGCGGCCGGCTTGAATCAGATAATCCAATGCGCGCTCGCGTCGATCGCTCAAGTCGTAATGAAAGGCCAACTCTTCAACGTTCGCCTCGATCGCGCTCGCGTCGAACGCGCCGCGCCGCAGGTAAATGGCTTCGAGCGTTGCGGCGGCCAGGCCATGCAGCCGCGCGCGCCGCACGCGGCTGAGCGAGTCATACAACGTGCGGCGAATGAGAACGTGGCGAAAGTGATAGCCGTTCTCGGTTTCTTCCAGCAAGCGACCGTTGAGCGCGGCCTCAAGCGCATCGAGCAACGGGCCGTCAGGCAGACCCGCTACACCGCGCAGCGCGTCAAAACCGAACTCGCGCCCGATCACGGCGGCCGACGTCAGGGCGGTTTCAACCGCCGAGCCCAGCCGCGTCACCCGTTCATGCAGCAAGTCGCTTAGCTCGGCGGGCACGCGCAAGTCCGCGCCGCGTTTCAAGCGCCAGCGCCCACTGCGTTGTTCGACCTGATCCTCATCGATCAACGCGCGCGAAATTTCCTGGACAAAGAAGGGGTTGCCTTCGCTAACCTCGTCGATGGCAGCCGTCAATTCGGGCGCAGCTTCCCCGCCGAGGGTGAGCGCCAACAGCTGCGCGACTGCGTCTGGCGACAAACGACTCAGCGCCACAGTCTCGCTCAAGTGCTCGCGATACAGGGCGTTGAGCAACGCGCGGAACGGCGAAGCCGCCGCGCGATCGGCGCGATAGGTGGCGAGCAAGATCACGGGGGCCTGGCGCAGCTGCCGCGCCAGATAATGAAATAGCCGCAGGCTGGCTTCATCCGCCGCGTGCAGATCGTCGATCAGGAAAACCACCGGCGCTTGCCGGGTCAGATCGATCAGATAATCGGCGACCGCGTTGAACAAGGCCCATTGTTCCTGCTGCGGATCGCCGGTGCCGCGCCGTTTGAAATGCGTAATGGGGTTCGGCTCGGTCGGGCAGCGGCTATCAGACAGACAGCGATCGAAGGCCTCGACAAACGGTTGATAGGCCAGCTGGCCTTCCTGCTCGTACGCCGCGCCGAACAGCGGCGTCATACCCGCGCCCGTCGCCGCGCACATCCCCTCAGCGGCCAGCAGGGTCTTGCCCACGCCCGACTCGCCCGTGATCAAAATCGTTTTGCCCTGCCCGTTCCGGGCCATCTCCAGCCAACTACGCAGTGACTCAAATTCGGCGCTGCGCCCGATCAGCTGTCGGCTCTGCTCGATGCTCAGTGCTGCGTTGAGCGCCGCGACTTCTCCGCCGGCCGTCGACGCCGGCGCTGGCGACAACTCTCCACTGAGAATTCGTTCGTACAGCGCCGTGGTTTCCGGTTCGGGCGGCACGTCCAGGTCGGCGGCCAGCGCCTCGACGCAGGCTTGATATTGGCGTAAAGCATCATGGCGACGACCGCCCAGCGCATAAGCGCGCATCAATTCACGATGAACAACTTCGTCGGCGGGATCGGGTGTGAGCAGGGGCGTCAACAACGCCAGGCTGTTGGTGTAGTCGTGAACGTCACGATAGTGCTTGACGAGCGCCAGGCTGACCTCGCGGCGTTGTCGGCGCAGCGCTTCGCGGGGCGTGCTCGTCCAATCGGCGTACAGATCATCGGGCAGCAGATCACCTTGATACAGCGCCAGGGCTTGTTGCAAGTTGGCAATGCGCTGAGGGTCATTTGTCGGGGTGGCGCACAGTCGATCGAATTCGGTAACATCGACCCACACCGCATCGTCGAGGATCAACGCGCCATCTTCAAAGGCGAAGATCGCGTCGGCGGCGCCGGTGCCCAAAGCAGTATCGAGCGTTTTACGGAGCGCGTGAATGGTACGGTAAAGATTGTTGCTGGCGGCGGCGGGCGGCTGATCGGGCCACAACAGATCGAGGGCTTGATCTTTGAGCAGCCGGCGCGCAGGCTCAAGCGCGAGGCGGGCCAACAGCGTCTGCGCTTTGCGGCGAGTCCAGGCCGCAGCGCCCAACACGCGCTGGCCGCGTCGCGACGTTTGTTGCGCCGTCACTTCACAGCGGCCCAGCAGATAGATACGAATCGGAGACGGCGCAGAACCTGGCACTTGCCATCCTCCCCTGGCAGACGCAAGTCGCACGAACGCACCTGACAAATTTATTGTACCAGCTCTGTAACTACTCAACCGTCACACCGCACTGCACGCAGTGGGTGCAAGTGTGCCCGAACACATGCGGTGCAGTGCCCCGTGCTTTTGTCGGGCATCCACATTGGCGATGGACAACTCATGCTGCCTGGGTCACTGGATTCCCGCCACGCCCTGTCCGCAAAGCGGGGGCGCGCCAGGCGGAAGCACGCGGGAATGACGTCCACGGCGCATCGCACGATGGCTGAGTAGTAACCCAGCCTTACCAGTTGACAAATCTGACCCGCCGGTATACTATTCAATAAATCTCTTGAATAGTTTGGATGGGCATCCGGTGGCGAGCAAACGACAACGCAAAGAACGACTCTATCGCCTCTTCACCCGCATCGCCAGCGCGATGGCGAACGCGCATCGCCTGGAACTGCTCGATCTGCTGGTACAAGCGCCGCGCACGGTCGAAGAGTTGGCGCGCGAGGCCAATCTAACGATAGCGAATGCGTCTCAGCACTTGCAGCGCCTCAAGCAGGCCCGATTGGTCATCGCCGAACGCGACGGGTTGTATCAGCGTTATCGATTAGCCGATCCTGCCGTAATGCGTTTGTGGCTGGAACTGCGCGCTGTTGGCGAACAGCAGCTTGCCGAAGTGGATCAGGCGCTCGACGCCTATCGCAGGCGGCGGCACGAATTCGAGACGGTCTCGATCGAAGAGCTGCGCGATCGACTGCGCGCCGGCAAAGCTATCTTAATCGATGCGCGGCCCGAGGCGGAGTATCAGGCCGGCCATCTGCCGCAAGCGATCTCGATCCCGCTGGACGAACTCGAACAGCGGCTGGATGAATTGCCGCGCAATCGAACGCTGATCGTGTACTGCCGTGGGCCGCTGTGTGTTATCGCCGATGATGCGCTGGCCGCGCTGTCCGAAGCCGGGCGGAAAGTGGCGCGACTGGAGGAGGGCGTGGCCGAATGGCAGCAGGCCGGGCTGACACTCGAACACTGATCGTCAATTTCACGGACAGATTGCAAACGGGGAGGAGCAACATGTTTGTCAAGCAATTCGTCGATGAAGACCTGGGCAACTCGTCCTATCTAATCGCTTCCGAAGCGACGGGGCTGGCCGCCGTGATCGATCCGCAGCGCGATGTGGATCGCTATCTTCAAGTGGCACAAGGTCTGGGGCTGCGACTTACGTATGCGTTCGACACACACTTGCACAATGACTTCATCTCCGGTGCGCGCGAGTTGCTGAGTCAGCGGGGCATCCGCATCGGGGCCAGCGCTGAGGCGCATCTGGAATTTGATCATCAGCCGCTTGCAGCTGGCGCGACGTTGTCATTGGGCGATGTGACGATCGGGGTGCTGGCGACACCGGGCCACACGCCTGAGCATATCAGTTTTACCGTTACCCCGATCGGCCAACTAACCCCGGCGGCGATCTTCACGGGCGGCGCGCTCATCGTCGGCGGCGCGGCCCGCACCGATCTGTTAGGGCCTGATCTGACTGAACACTTATCGCGGCAACTGTATCACACGCTGCACGACCAACTGCTGCGGTTACCAGATGAAGTGATGGTCTATCCTACGCATGGCGCCGGTTCGTTTTGTTCTGCGCCAGTCTCCGCAGAACGATCGACCACCATTGGTCGCGAACGACGCTGGAACGCGCTCCTTCAAGCCGCATCCGAAGAAGAGTTTGTCGCGCAAGCGGTGCGCAATTTGCCGGATTATCCCACCTACTTTCGCTACATGCGCGCGATCAATCAGCGCGGCCCGAAGGTATTGATGGGGCTACCTAAACTGGCAGCACTGTCGCCCGACCAGGTACAGCAACACTTGGCACACGGCGTGGCCGTGATCGATGCGCGCGCGGCGTACGAGTTCCTGGCCGGTCACATTTCCGAATCGTACGGCATTCCGCTCGGCGCGCCGCTGATCACGTGGGCGGGTTGGGTCGTGCCCTTCGGCACACCTATCATCCTGGTCGCTGATGATCCCATCGAGCGGGAAGAAGCCGTGCGCCAGTTGATTCGCATCGGCTACGATGATCTGCGCGGCTATCTGGACGGCGGCCTCGCGGCCTGGGTAGCGGCGGAACTGCCGACGCAGCGCGTGCCGATCATGCCGGCGGAAGAACTTCGCTCGCAGTTGGATCGCGGTACTGCACCGATCATTCTGGATGTGCGTCACGACGACGAATGGCGCGCCGGACATCTGCCCCGCGCGATCCATCTCGATGCGGGCCGTTTGCCATTGTCTCCGCCAGCAGTGTCGCGAGATGAACGCATCATCGTACATTGTGGTCACGCGGATCGATCGACCGTGGGCCTCTCGGTGTTGGAGCGCTGGGGCTATCGCGACCTGATGTTGCTGGACGGCGGCTATAGCGGCTGGCAGACCGCTGGCTATCCGATCGTGCGGGCCGATGAGTAGTCGGGTTGTTTTAGGGCTCCGCGCCAATTGGCGGCAGTTCACGCTGCTGGTCGTGATCAATGCGTTTGTCGGGGCGATGGTCGGCCTGGAGCGCACGGTCATTCCATTGATCGCCGGCACAGACTTCGGCTTGACCTCAAAGGCGGCGGCGCTGTCGTTCCTCGTCAGTTTCGGCATCGTCAAGGCCCTGGCAAACCTGTTCGCTGGTCGCCTGTCCGATCGCATCGGACGCAAACGCATCCTCGTCGCCGGTTGGCTGGCGGGTCTGCCGGTCCCGTTGCTGATCATGTTCGCGCCCGGTTGGGGTTGGGTCGTCTTTGCGAATGTGCTACTGGGGATCAATCAGGGTCTATGTTGGTCGACGACGGTGATCATGAAGATCGATTTGGCCGGGCCGCAGCGACGCGGGCTGGCGATGGGCCTGAATGAAGCGGCCGGGTACATCGCCGTGTCACTTTCGGCGCTGCTCAGTGGTTATCTGGCGTCGACCTACGGGTTGCGACCGATTCCGTTTCTGCCCGGTGTGGTCTTTGCACTGCTGGGCCTGTTGCTGTCGAGCGTCTTTGTGCACGAGACACATCACCACGCGCGCCTCGAAGCGCAACAAGTTTCAGCCACAGCGCCCGCTCAGACTAATGCCGCGCATGATCGATCGTTTGCTGAAGTCCTGCTGATCACCAGTTGGCGCGATCGTGCTTTGTTCGCCGTGAGCCAGGCCGGCCTGATCAATAACCTGAACGATGGGCTGGTCTGGGGCCTGCTGCCGATCTACCTCACGGCGCGTGGCTTGCCGCTCGGTCAGGTCGCCATCATCGCCGCAATCTATCCGGGCGTGTGGGGGATCGCGCAGTTGTTCACCGGCGCGTTGAGCGATCGCTGGGGCCGCAAGTGGTTGATCGCGTCTGGCATGTGGGTGCAGGCCGTCGGGATCGGGGCGTTCGTGATCGGGCAGGGCTTTGGGCCGTGGTTGGGCGGCGCTGTGCTGCTGGGCCTGGGCACGGCCCTGGTGTATCCAACGCTGTTGGCCGCCATCGGCGATGTGGCCCATCCGGATTGGCGCGCTTCGGCAGTGGGTGTGTATCGTCTGTGGCGTGATGGCGGTTACGCGATCGGCGCGATCCTGGCGGGCCTGTTAGCGGATGCCTTCAACATCCCGATCGCGATTGCCATCGTCGGGGGACTGACTTTTCTATCGGGGGTGATTGTGGCAAGCGTGATGTATGAGACGCGAATCGCACATCAGACAATATGACCATAAGGCAGCCAGGGGAGGAAACAAAACTTTTTGAGGAGAGAGTAATGGCTGCCAATCCGAAGAACTATTTGTTGATCGTGAACGACGCGCCCTATGGCAACGAGCGTCCGTACAATGCGCTGCGCCTGGCGTTAAATCTGGTCAAACGACCGGAAGCCAGCGTGCGTGTGTTTCTGATGGGCGACGGCGTGAACTGCGCCGTGCGCGGGCAGAAAACACCCGACGGTTACTACAACGTCGAGCGGATGCTGCAATCCATCGCGCGGCGCGGCGAAGTCGCCACCTGAGGCACGTGCTCCCAGGCTCGCGGGCTCGAGCCAGAACGCTTCTTTGAAGGGGTGCAACCCGGCAACATGGATTTGCTGGGCGAGTGGACGATCGCAGCTGATCAGGTGCTGGTGTTCTGAGGGTGTACTGAGCGAGTGACGCTCGCGCAACCATCGCAGGCGCGGTTGGTTGCGCGTTGCTCGTTCATCGTCGAGATAAACCGGTGGCAATCCCGGATGATTGCCTGCGCTCCGGGGATCGACTCATGGGTCGATCCCTACAACTATTCGTAAACGCTTTGTCCAGCACGCTCGGCAACAGCGATTCGATTTGAGGCAATGAGGCGATCGGTCCTGGACGTTCAACAGGCAGTTGATCAACTGCGCGGCCAGTACATGATCACCGCCACACCGATCAGGCAAATCACGCCGCCGAGCAAGTCGAATGTATCTGGAGTCTTGCGATCGATTTGCCACCCTCACAACAGCGATAACACGACGAAGACTCCCCCGTAAGCGGCATACACGCGCCCGAAATTGAACGTGGCGGGCTGAAGCGTCGGGATGATGCCGTACAGGATCAGAATGACTCCGCCTATCAACCCCAGCAACTCGACTTGCTCGGCGCGACCAACCTCATCCCCGGCCCCAACTCCACCGAGATGGCGATCCACATCGGCTTTCTGCGCGCGGGTTGGGCGGGTTTCATCGTGGGCGGGTTGGCTGATGTCTCAGGCGAAATAATTAGGCCGCCCCGATCAACCGACGAGCCGAGGGATCGCCTCGGCTCGTGGTGTTTTGGCTGTCGTGCTGGCTTACCGGGCGGTGTGATAACCGTTCGCTATCGCCTTGAGTTGATCGTCGGTTTTAGCTAACGGGCCGTCGGGCACGTGGCAGTGGCGGCAGGCGAAGTCCAGCCCCAACTGCGACAGGGCCGTCTTGCCGTCTTCGCTGAACTGACCAAACTGATTCGGATCGATCGCCATCAGGTGCGTGCGGATGTCGCCCGTAAACTTCGCGGCATCTGACCAGGCGCTGGCGGTGATGCGCGGCATGTGGCACTCGGCGCAGTCAAACGTTGCATGGGCGGCGTTCTTCTGATTCTGTCCTTCTTTGAAGTGACAGTTCACACACGTCGTGCGCGTGGTCTTGACTTTGGCATCGTCCTTCTGCGCCTGGCGCAGCTGCACCACACCGGTGTGTGGATCGTGGCAGATGACGCAGTCGATGGTGATGTGCTTACTCTGGAACAGCTCTTCATATTGCTCGTGGTGCTCGATGAAGCCGGCTTTCGCATTGACGGCTTCCACCGCATCGCGGCGGTGGCACTTGCCGCACAGTGTGGAACTCTGCGTTACTTCCAACTGGACGCCCGTCGGATCTTTCACGTGCTGGCTGCCGGGGCCGTGGCAGGCTTCGCACTGGATGCCAGGTTCGGCCCAGGTGCCCACGATGCCGGGCAGGCCGTCTTGATGCTTATCCGCCGGGAAATTGGAATAGCCGGTGGTGTGGCACGTGCCGCAGTCATACTTCATCTGCACGCGGCCCGAGTTGTACTTAACCCAACCCGCGTCTTTGCCAACCACGGCATTGGCAAAGTTGTACTGGTTCACGTAATTGGTGTCACTGACGGTCGCGCCCGGCTTGTCGGTGATGATGAAGCCGTCCTTGTCCATGAAGCGCGCCTTCCAGTTATAACCGCCGATGACGTAACTGATGTCATTCCACGTGTAGCCTTCGGGCGGGTTGGGGATCGACGTGAACGGATAGTCGGGCGCTTTGCCATCCACCACCTTGTTCAACTTCCACGGGTGACCGGACTTCATAAAGGTGTCATAGGTCTTCTGATGGCACGCGCTGCAGGCTGCGCTGCCGACATACTCCGAGCCGATTTTCAGGTCGGCCACCGACGCATCTTTACCATTCTGGCCGTCTTTACCAGCGGGGCCAGCGGGGCCGGGGTCGCCTTTGGGGCCTTGCGCTCCGGCCGGGCCGGCCGGTCCGGGCTGGGCGGAGCACGCGGCTAAGGCCAGCAGCGCGATCAGGGCCAGCACCCCGATCAGCCACATCTTCTTGCTGTGCATGGTTCCTATCCTCCAGAAAGAATGTGTGTGTTTCAACTCCGATGTGCAGCAGACTTCGTCTTAAGTGATGACCTCCTGAGGCAGGCAAAGTCAATCGGTCCGGCACGCTCCCCCTCGCGCCGGATGATTGCATGGCAATCATCATAGGCTGAGCGCTGTTTCAAATGAAGTGAGGGGTGTACCTATCGCAGTAGGTACACCCCTCCGGTTAGCGGTAACGCCCGATCGGACGTTGTGGTATCCGTCGTGATTTTACGGCTTGAAAACAAACGGTGTCGCGCCGACTTCAAACGCGTGGCGCACCTGCGCATTGTCGAACACAGCCACGCCAAAGTAATACGTGGCATCCATCATGTCAAACTGCACGTCGAACCTGGAACCCGTCACCAGTTTGCGGCCAAATTCCAGCGTCCACTTGCCATCGGCATACTGCCAACCGGCGCTGATGTCGCCGCGATCGCCCTTGTACGGGGCCTTGATGATACCGGGCACTTCGTCACCAGCCTTGTACTTCGCGGCGTCGAACGCAACCTTCTCGCCATCGAGAATGAAGTACGGCGGCGCGGGCTGATTGTCAGGCAGACCAAACACGGGCAGTTTCTTGTCTTCGGTCTGATTGTCCTTGTAGCCGCCGCCATCGTTCGGATCGCTGTGGCGACCGGCTTCGGGCGCCTTATCTTTATCATACACCTGCGTATCGGCGTATTGATCGTCGATCTGACCCTCATTGCGAATCGACTTCCAGTGCCACAGGTCGGCTATCGCCCCGGCATCCTCGAAATACTTGTTGCCATAGGGCTTGCCCGTGCCATCACCGGCGTGGCAGGCCGTACCGCAGCCCGCTTTCGCGAATTCAGGCACACTATTATTGATCGGCCACATCATTGAGAACTTGTCTTCGTAGTAGACGTTGTTGTCGCCGCCCTTATCGTTGGCGTCCTTGAGTTTGGCCCAGGTACCGTCTTCGCCCAACTTCCACGGCGAGCGCTGCTCACTCAAGGTGGGATCGGCATACGACGCCAGGAAATACACCATGTCACCCACGTAGACCGACTTGTACTCGACCACGGTCTTGCCCATATTAGCGCCACCGATCACCTCGATCTTGGTGACGGGCGCATCAATCCACGGTGCATCATCGCCCACGCCATCTAACTTGGGTGCGGCGGCGGCCATCACGGCCACCAGCGCGCCTGCCGGAGCCTTGAATTCAGGCATGGCGGTAGGCGGCACGGCTGTTGGTTCGGGAACCTTAGTCGGTTCCGGGGCCTTGGTTGGTTCCGGCGCTTTAGTCGGTTCGGCGGACTTAGGCGCTTGCGTCGGCGCGGGCGTTGCGGCCGGCGCGCAAGCCGCCAGCAACAGGGTCAACACAGCCAACATCGAAATTACTTTATACACACGCTTCACTGCATCCTCCTCGATATTCGTCAAAGTGGTTTCTGCGATGGCCTCAGCCATCCGTACCATCATCATACGCGCAAGGCACATCCGCCGACAGTGGCAGATTGACCTAGCCGCCTAAGTACAGATCACCCGAAAGCGCGGGGGCAGCAAAAACGCCGTGCCACTTGTACCCGATCGAATAGGTACAGGCGACACGGCGGCCGGATCGCTGAAGGACAGTGGATCAATCGGATGGTTCTGGATCAAGCAGATGATGCTTCATAGCGAAGGCGGCCAACTCCACCCGATTGGACAAACTTAGCTTTTCGAGGATCGTGCTGAGATAGTTGCGCACGGTGATGTCGCTCAGGCCCAGCGCCGCGCCGATCGCTTTGTTGGTCTTGCCGGCCGCCGCCAGGCGCAGCACGTCGCGCTCGCGCGCCGACAAGTGCTGCACGACATCTTCGTCGGCCTTGATTTCCAGTTCGTTTAAGCGGGCTACCACGCGCGCGGCCGTGTGCGGATCGAGCGCCGTTTCACCGCGCGCTGCCACGCGCACCGCGCGGATCAATTCGTCGCCGCCGACTTGTTTCAACACATAGCCCGCCGCGCCCGCGCGTAATGCTTGCGCGATGAAATTATCGTCGGCATATGAGGTCAGGATGACCACGCGCGTGTCGGGAAAGCGCCGACGAATCTCGCGGCACGCTTCCAATCCGCTGCGCCCCGGCAGGTTGATGTCCACAATCGCCACTTGCGGGCGATAGCGTTCGACTTCATGCAGCGCCTCATCGGCGGTGCCAGCCTCGGCGACTACCAATAGATCGGCCTCGTCGTCCAGCAACGTGCGCAGTCCCAGCCGCACCACCTCGTGATCGTCCACAATCAACAGCCGAATTTGGCTCATGCGTCACGCTCCAGCGGTAGGGTCAGGGTCACGATTGTGCCGCGCCCGATCGCAGACTCGAAGGTGACGTGTCCGCCCAGCAGCCGCGCTCGATCGCGCATATGGCGCAGGCCGTAGCCGCGCGGCGCATCCGGGCTGAAACCGCGCCCGTCGTCACGCACGATCAAGCGGAAGGTGCGATCGTCACACTGCGCGGCCAGTTCGATCACGCGCGCGTGGGCATGCCGCATGGCATTGCTCAACGCTTCGCGCGTGAAGGCGGCTACGTGTGTCACCCGATCGGCCGGCAGCCCCGGCAGCGTGCACGGTTCCCAGCGCAGCTCGGCCCCGGCCGCGCGCCGGGTCTCGTTGACTATGGCCGTGATCACGGCTGGTAAATCGGTCACGGCGTCCGGGCTGCGTAAATCGGTCAGGAAGTGGCGCAAAGCCGCGATGGTCTCGTTGATCGTCAAGATCAAACGATCGAGTCCATCGCCCACCGTCCCATCGGCCTTTTTCCGTAACGAAGTCGCCAGCAGTCCAGCGGCATACAGTTGCTGGATCGCGCCATCGTGCAGCTCGCGCCCGATGTGTTCGCGCTCGATGGCGATGACCTGCGCCTGCTCCATCTGCTCGATCAAGCGATCGGTTTCCACTTCAAACACTTCCAATGCGCGAATGATGGTCACAGCCAGAATCAGTGCAGCGATCGATCGAAAGACGGGCGGCGGCAGCACGAAGACTTCGGTCACCCAGCGACCGTTGAACACGCTCGCGGGAAAAAAGGGCGCGGGCGGCGCGATGAGACCGCTGACCACGGCATAGGCGGCCAGCGCCAGGCCGGCGACGCGCAGTGTGTTGTAGATAACGGGCATATTCAACGGCGCGATGCGCAGCCGGGCATGGCGGCGCAGACTGATCGCCGCAAGCGCACTCGCCGGAAAGCCGATGAAATACCGGGCCAGCGAGTCGGCGGTGAAGTACCACTGCGCATCGCTGGCGGCCAGCGGCAGCGTCAGCACAAAAGGGCCGACCAGCCAGAGCAGCAACAGCCCGGCGGGTATCAGTTGTAGCCAGGCCCAGCGGCGCGGCAGCGGTCGCAGCAGATCAACGCCAAACTGCATCAGGCACGCAAACGACCCGGCCAGCATGACCAACTGGATCGCGCGCTGCGCCTGAATCCATTCGACTGAATCAAAGTCGGCCTGAATGGGAATGAACAGGTCGCCCCATTCGTTGAGACTGTGGATGATGGCAAAGGCCGCCAGCCACGGCAGGCTGCGGGCCAGATCGAGCCGCGAATAGCGACGCGATTGCAGCAGGATGGCTACGCCCATGACGAAGAAGACTTGCCCATAGACGAAATAGATCAGCGGGCGATTGTCAGTGAAGAAGAGGCGCAGATCAACCATAGGGTCGATTGTACCGCATTTGCAGATTTCATTTGACGGTTAAAACTGCTGCCGTTGTTGCCCGCCGCAGAACGATTCCATGTTTCTCGACGATCAGGCGGCAGAGGCCTTTTTGATAGTGCCCAGGTTTACCGCCAACGGCCAGGACTTGACCATCACTAAGCAGTGTCGCCGTATGGAATGCTCGAGTGGTGCTCAGGTTGCCAGTGGCGGTCCAAGTGCCGGTTACAGGATCGTAAATCTCCGTGCTGGCGAGCGGGATAAAGTTCAAAAGTTATCTGTGTGCCTACCTGCCGGATTGGGAGAAGCGGGAAGAAAGGTTGAGGAAGAGAGAGATGAGAGGACAAGCAACTTAAGAGCCTGACAATGATACGGACCGGTAGATCATCTACCGGTCCGTACTGCTTCTATCGCCCCTTGCCCCTTGTTTCCTTGTCTGCTTACTTAAACAACTCCCGCATGATGACGGTGCGCTGCACCTGCGACGTGCCTTCGTAGATCTGGAAGACCTTCACATCGCGCATCAACTTCTCTACAGGATATTCTTTCATGAAGCCGTAGCCGCCAAAGACCTGCACCGCGCTGTCGTTCACTTCGAGCGCATCGTAGAAGGCGAGTTCTTCTTCGCTGAGGCCGAGGTCTTCGCCGCGTTGATGGGCCGCCTTCATCTGCTTCGCCAGATCGATCAGTTCGTTGATGACCTGCGCCGTTTCCAGCGATCGATTCTGATAGCGCTTGAGTGCTGAGCGGATGCAAGGTTGTCACCGCGATCGATTAAGATTGGTTGAGCGATACTTAATCGATGATGCGCCACTCAGTGGCGTCCAGCGACACGGGTTGCTTGTACAGGCGTTTGTCCAGCGCCAACAGCAGTTCGAGCACCAATGGTGTGTACTCATTGCTGGCATTCCAGAGCCGTAAGATGAAATCGTCTTTCGCCAGAACGCTCTTCGCGAGGCGGTTAATCGCCGCGTCTTGATGAGGATCGCGCGCCAGTAGCGCGAGCATTTCCAGAGCCGATCGGCGGCGGGAATTCCAGGGCGTAGCGAGTCTGGCCTCAAACTCCACGATCTTTGATAGAGATGATTGCCGCAGCCAGGCCGCACTTCGCAACAGTAACTCAGGCGGCAGCCCGCGCGCCAAAGAACCAACCAGCCCCTTCTGCACGCTGCGATCATCGAGCCAGCCTGACTCATCCCCAGTAGGACGTGGAATGTTGAGGCGATTAAGCAAATCAGCTCAGGAACAACTGGCCGAAGCGTTCATCGCCTACAACCGCCAATTGTCAGCCGGGCTGGCACGCTTGTGCGCCTGTTCCACATCGATCTCGGCCAGTCGGGCATAGTGTTGAACCATGTCGAGTGTGCTGTGGCCCAACAACGATTGCAACGTAAACACATCACCACCCGATCGCAAATACGTGATCGCCATCGTGTGTCTGAATCGATGGGGATGGCACTTCGATACCTGGGCCTTCTCGCCCAGATGCACGATCAGCAGACGCAGGGCATTCTTGTTCATCGGTCGATCATACTTGACGAGAAACAACGGCGCGTCGGCGTCATCCCCATCGGTCCGTTCGGCGAGATACCGCCAGACGGCCCGGCGCGCGGCTTTGCCCAGATATACCGTGCGGCCTTTGCCGCCTTTCGCGCCGCCCAGGCGACCGTGCTTGACCAGCACCTTGCCGGACTTCAAATCCACATCACCGACTTTGAGCGCCGACAACTCCGAAGCGCGCAGGCCGGTATCGAGCAGCGTCAAGATGATCGCCTGATCGCGGCGTGCGGTGGCGCGCCGCATCGTAAACTTGCGACGATCGGTTGTCTGGGCTTCTTTGCAGGATTCGCTCGCCTTGAGCAGCGCTTCGATCTGTTCTTTGGTAAACGGCTCGACGGGCGCTTCTTCAAACTTGGGCGCGGGGATGTCTTTCATAAGATTGGGCACCGCGAGTTCCCGAACGGCCCAGGTGAAGAAGGCGGAGAGGGTGATGTAGATATTGCGTACGGTCTTCGCCGGCAAAGCCCGACGGTCGCCAGTAATGCGGCGCGGCTCATACTCGGCGCGCAGCCACACGAAAAAGTCACGAACTTTCGGCGCTTTGAGGCAATGACTCCTCTGAAAAAAGGTCGGTTCGCCGAGCTACTTTTCGAGCCGCACGGGGTTATAGTCATCAAAGATCGTATCATCTGCGAGAGTGCCATGTTCCGACGCAACCCGCGCACCCATCAACCCGCCTTATTCAGCGACTTAAACCTATTGCCCGCCCATCAGCGCGAGCGGCTCGACGCATCGTGGGCTGGCACCTTTCGGCGCGAAGTGTTTGAGCGGCTCGACGAGCGCGCCTTTGCCGGGCTGTACAGTGAAGTGGCCTCGCGGCCCAACGTGCCCATCAACGTGCTGGTCGGGCTGGAAACGCTCAAAGCGGGCTGCGGCTGGAGCGATGCCGAGTTGCACGACGCCTTCACCTTCAATGTGCAAGTGCGCTACGCCGTCGGCTACGAGAACTTGGGCGACGGTGAATTTGACCTGCGCACCGTGTACAACTTTCGCCGCCGGGTGAGCGACCACCAACAGGCCACCGGCGAGAATCTGTTCGAGCAAGCCTTCGCCCAGATCACCGACGACCAAATTCACGCCTTCCGGCTGAAGACCCAGCAGCAGCGCATGGACAGCACGCAGCTGGCCAGTAACGTGCGACACTTCAGCCGGTTGCAACTGCTGGTCGAAGTCGCGCAGCGGGTTCATCGGCTGTTGACCGAGGCCGAGCGCGCCCACTACGCCGAGCGTTTCCAGCCCTATGTGCGCGGCTCGTCCGGGCAATTCATCTATCATCTCAAAGGCGAGACGACCGCGCCCCATCTCCAGCACCTGGGCGAACTCTTTCAAACCCTCGTGCGCGACCTCGAACCGACGTATGCCGCGCACGAAACGTATCACCTCCTGGCGCGCGTGTTCCGTGAACAGTTCCAGCCGATCGTCACGGCCGCTCCGCTCGAGGCGACCCAGCCCCAGCCCGACACCGACCTCCACCCGGCCAGCGTGCCATCGTCCGCCGATCGGCCAGCGGCCCCGATCCCGCTCGCGGTCGAGCCGCGTGAGGCTCCGGCGAACGAGACCTCGCCGGCCGCGCCGCGCGAGGCCACGCCGCCCCAGCCCGACCGGCCGCTGGTCAGCGGGCCGGTGCAGCCGAAACCCGGAGCCGAGATTAGTCCCGACAGCGTCCAGTCGCCCGACGACCTCGACGCCACGTATCGCAGCAAACGCGGCGTGGGCTACACGGGCTACGTCGCCAACGTCACCGAAACCTGTGACCCCGCCAACCCCGTCCAACTCATCGTGCACATCCAGACCGCGCCCAACACCACCGACGACACCACCCTGCTGCGCGAGGCCTTGCCCACCCTGGTCGAACGGACCGAGGTCGACACCCTGCACACCGACGGCGGTTTCGGCAGTCCCGAGGTGGACGCCGACCTGCGCCCGCACGCCATCGCCCAGATTCAAACCGCCTTTCGGGGCCTCGCCCCCGATCCCGACCGCGTGACGCTGGCCGATTTTGAACCGACCCCCGCCACGGTGGAGCAGCCCGCACGCCTCACCTGCCCCCATGGACGGACCGCCGCTATCGAGCCGGGGCGACAGCCCGACCGCTCCATCGCCCGGTTTGACTGTCCGCCCGACTGTCCGTTGCTCGCACGCTGTCCGACGCGAACGCGGCAGACCGACCCCCGCCGCAGCCTACACATCAATCAGGCCGACCTCGACCTGGCCCAGCGGCGGCGCCTGGCCCGCGCCGCCCGCGCCGAACCCGGCAACCCGCGCGCCGCCGTCGAATCGACCATTGCCGCCCTCAAACGACCCTTTTCAAATGATCAGTTGCCCGTGCGCGGGCGCTGCCGCATGGGTCAAATGATCGTGGGTTCCGCGCTCATGGTCAATCTACGGCGCATTCACCGGTATGTGAGCGAAAAAATCCTGAAAGCCCCAACTGCCGCCGAAACCACCGCGGACGAAGCCACGCCGCCGTCGCTCGCCGGCTCTTTTTTGATCGCGCTTCGGGCGCTCATC
>JACRBO010000646.1 GCA_016219235.1 Chloroflexota bacterium | reverse complement strand
GGCCGGGTCTAAACCGATCGGCGTAGGTGTCCACGCCAAAGTACTCAACCGTGCGGGCGCGTTCTTCAATCATGAACTGCGGCGCGAACGCGATCCACACATCGCTGTCGTGCAGATCGCCCAGCAATTCCTGCATCTCCTTCACGACCTTGAGCGGCTGCTTGAGCGTGTCTTTGTACAGTTCGGCAAAGATCTCCAGCGTATAGCGCAAATGCTTGGCCGCGATGCGCATCGCGTGCAGTTCGGTGCTGTGTTCGGGCTGATAGACGTACATATCGTAGGCCAGAAAATGCTCTAATTGCAGGCGAATCGCATCGGCGGCGCGGAGATAGACCTCGGTCGCGTACGGATCGACGTTGACGAGGCGCGCCTGCACCACCTGATCGCGCAAAAGCGTCCCCATATCGTCGAGCGTGTGGCTGGCCTCCAGCCGATCGAGCGCTTCGACGACCTTAAGTTGCAGTCGCTGGCGCTGTTGATACAGCCGCAGCATCAGCCGGTTGATGCCCGGCCGCCACGCCGGATCAGTTGATTTCGCCAGGAACTTGCGCAGCCAATCGAACTGCACATCGGTGTCACGGGCCGCGCCCAGCGCCTTGGTGATGCGCTTGATCTCGCGCTGCCATTCGTCGGCGCGCTTGTTGGGCAGACACTCGGCGAACAGCGTGAAGGCCGCGCGCAAGCGGCGTGTGGCCACCCGCATCTGATGCACCGCTTCGATGTCGTCCGCGCTGCGGACACCGGCCAGCTGCGCGTTGAGCGCCGGCAATCGCTGCCGCAGCGCTTCAGCGCCGAAAAGATGATAGCTGTTGAATTCGTCAGTCATGGATAACCCTCTCACTCATTATCGCACCGATTCGCCATTCGGTACATGCTATAATCGCGCCGATGAGAAATAAACGTGTTGCGGGGTGCGTGTTGCGTGATACCTGTCGCGTGTTGCGTAGTGCGTGGTGCGTGAGAAACTGCTTTTTACGCAGTACGCTTTACGTATTACTCATTCTCTTAACTGCCTGTTCGTCTTCATTCCCTCAATCTCTCCTTCCCTCCGTCTCTCCATCGCCCGTACCCGCCGTCACGCCGCAGCCCGCCGATCGCTTCGATTTTCCGCTCGATCCGGCGCGTTACGGGCCGTATGTGTACGGTGTCAGCGGCCCGGCCAGAGTGGATACGCGCTACGGCGTGCAGAATTCCGGCCTGGGCGATGACGGCAAATGCTTTGTCGATGTGAGCGGGCACAAGGTGCCGTTCCGATTGCTCTATCACGCGGGCGAGGACTGGTTCTTGCTCGACGCGCAGCGTCAGGTGACGGGCGACGCCAAAGGTCACCCGGTGCGCGCGATTGCGAACGGCCTGGTGGTGGCGAAACAGGACATCGGATCGCAGGGCAAAATCGTGGTGATCGAGCATTTGTTGGCAGATGGATCACACGTGTGGTCGGCATATTGGCACGTCGACGATGTGCCGGTCGCCGTCGGCTCGATCGTCTATCGCGGCGACGCGATCGGCGTGGTGGCCGATCAGGGCGGCAACTCGCACGTCCACTGGGAAATTCGCACGTGGTTCGACGGCTCGGATTTGTATCCGCCAACGACGGCGGGCGGGCGCGGCACCTGCAATGGCCGCGTGCCCGCGCTGGGTTACACGTGGGATGATATTCCGGCGCGGGCCGTGCCCGACTACTGGGGTTACCGCGATCCGGTCAAGTTCATTCGTTCAATGAACAATGATCAATGATCAATTAACAATGATCAATGATGAGTGACGAGTCCCAAAGGGATGCTGCGCGATGGTGAGTGAGTTTGTGGCAGTGGCAAAGACGAGTGAAATTGAAGAAGGCAAAGTCAAGGTCGTGCGTGTGGGCGATACGCCCGTGGGCGTGACGCTGATTGAAGGCGAATACTTTGCCTTTGCGGACGTGTGCACGCACGACGATGGCCCGGTGGCTGAAGGCGAATTGGACGAATACACCATCGAGTGCCCGCGGCATGGCGCGAAGTTTGATATTCGCACGGGCCGCGTGGTACAACTGCCCGCGGTCGTACCGATTCCGGTGTATGCGGTTGAAGTGGCCGGCGACACGATCAAAGTTTCAAAGCGGCCTGTGAGCAGCATATAACGTAAACCCTTGAGGTTTCTGGCGAACCGTTGGTTCGCACAACCTCAAGGGTTTTGAGATGAACGACGGGGGTCGGCATGTGCCGGCCCTTTTTCATGCGAGGTGGGTTGTGCTAAATCTGGAGAACGCCTTTGAGTTTGCACAGGCGACAGCGCGCGAGGCCGGCGCCTTGCTGCGCGATTATTATCAGCGCGGCGTAACAGCCGAATACAAGGGCGAGATCGATCTGGTGACCGAGGCCGATCGGGCGTCTGAGGCTTTGATTCTCGATCGGATTCGCGCGGCCTATCCCGATCATGCGATCTTGTCGGAAGAGAGCGGCGCGAATCATCAAACGTCGCGCTAT
>JACRBO010000638.1 GCA_016219235.1 Chloroflexota bacterium | reverse complement strand
GGGCTGTCGTGAGTCGAGGACCTGCGTCGGTTACTTGCGCACGACGGGCAGGAAGAGCTTGTTCTGGTAGATCACTTCCGTCAGGGCGCCGCTGTAGGTGGTGCCATCAGCGCTGGGCGCGGAGATACCGGCCAGATTGATGATGGCCAGGCCCAGCGACGAGCCGGAGTTGATCGTGGCATTGTAGGTGACTGTAACCACTTCACCTACTGCCAGGGCATTCTTCCAGTTGACCGTGCGGTTGACAGAGTTCCAGAATGGAACCGTGCTGGCCTTGGTTGCAGTGATCGAGGCTGTAGCCACAGTCACTTCAGCCGGAACCTGATCCATCAAGGTCGCGCCGCTGGCGGCTTGCGGGCCGTTATTGCGGAACACCAGCGTGTACTGGATGGTTTCGCCGAGGCCGCCCAGCAGCTTATTGGAGGTCTTGCTCAGCTGAAGATCGGCGCCGGGCAGCACGGTGGTGCTGGCAGACTTGGTGGTAATCAACGCGTTGCTGACGCCGTTGTAGAAGTTGGCGTTATTGACTACCGACAGGCCGGCCGGCGCGTTCGACGCCAATGTCACGACGATGTCGAACGTGGTCGGGGTCAGACTGGTACCCGGCACCGAGCCTGACCAGGCGACGGTGTGCGAGCCGGGGTTGTACGTCGCGCCGCCTGTCGCTGAGACAAACGTTACACTCAACGGCAAGGTGTCGGTGACGTTGATCGCCTGCGCCACTGAGGCCGGGCTAAGCATGCTGATGGTGTAGGTGAACGTCTCACCCGGGAGCGCCGCCGACTTGGACGCCAGCTTCTTGCTGAGAGCCGGGAAGCCCGTGGTGGCGCTGGTGCTGAAGTTGCGGTAGTGGCCGATCAGCCAGCCACCCTGCGAAAAGCCGTCAAACAGCGGCACGAAAGTCTCGTCTTCATAGACGTCCACGAAGTTGAGATAGCCAGTGCCCAGCGGTATGCCATGGGTAACGACATTCTGGTAAGTGAACTCATAAGCTTCACCCGGCTGGAGCGTCGTGGTGATGTACATGATGCGGAAGCCGGACTGATTGTAGAAGCCGTAGTTCGTGGGGGTGATGTTGATGAACTGCGTGAACGTGAAGTTGTTCTGCCCCCAGTAGTCTTCCACATAGAAGTTTCCGGCGATGTCACCCGTGTTCGTGAAACGCACGGTGTACGTCACTGGCTCGCTCGGGCCGATCAGAATCTGGTGGCCGGGGATGTTGTACGGCGCACCGAAGACATTCTGACCAGGGCCATGCACCGAAACGGCTGTCTTGGTGGCAGACGCCGCCAAAGATGGCACGGGCGCATCGGCGCGCGTCAGCGTCACCAATTCATCGAAGGCGTTAGCCAGACCGGTGAAGCCAGCCAGCAAGCGTATGCTCATGGCCGGATCGCCAACGTTCCAGTTCGACTTGTCGAAGTGGAGTGTCACACTGACGGTTTCACCCGGATCGATGGCGCTGACATGGACATCCGGATCGGTCGCCGTTAGCCACAAGTTCAGGTGATCCCACCAGATGTGCAGAGCAGCATTGGTGGGCTGCACCGGCACAGTCTTGCCATGCACCCACACCGTGTACTTAGTACCGGCCGCAAAGCGATAGCCGGTCGCGGGCTTGACCGTCACCATCTCTGAGGTCGTGTTGGTCGTCGTCGAGCTAGCCACGATCTGGCCCACGCTGTTGGACACATACAGATCGAGATTGGCTGTAGACGTGAAGCCGCTCAGCGACGCATACAGCGCCGCCGCCCGATCGTCTGCGGTGACGACGTAGGTGTACGTGTTGGTCGAGGTCACGAACGGCGTCTGGCTGATCGCGACGGTGCTGCTGAAGACCGTCAACGGTTCAGCCGGCACCGGGCTGGGCGTGGTGATGTCATAGTACCAGTTCAAGTTCACCGTCGGCGGCGTACCTAAATCCCAGCCGTTCAGCGCCAAGAAGTAGCGGCCCAGCTGTGGATTATTAACGGTGATCTTTTCCTTGACACCGGTCCCGCCCGCCGATTGCGCCACGGCCGCATCAACACCCTGCTCAGGGATGTTGTTGTTATTGGTGTCATAGACCAGGAAGATGTCAACGTCGTCCGCCGCAGCAACATCGGTGAAGATGTACAGCTGAGTTGTGCCAGGCGTCGAAACCATGATGCGCTCATAGTTGTTGCCCGCGCACCATGCACCGTCGCATTGACCGGTGTCGGTTACCACGCTGGTGACGTTGGTCCGCGCCGTATTGGTCGCACCGCTCAGCGTCGCGTTGAGATCGGGAATACCGATCGACGGCGTGAAGTTCAGATCGACTGCGCCCGTGCTGGTGTAAGCACTGACGTTGACGGAACCGAGTGTGGCCGCGCCAACCGCCGGATCAATCACGGCGTCGAAGTCTAACGTGCCAACTTCGGCCTTGAACGGTTCAGCCAGGCTCTTGCCGGCATAGACCACATTGTGCAACGCCAGTTCGTGCAGGCCGGTGCGGGCCAACGGAACTTTGAGCCAGTCGTTGGGACCGCCCGTAGTGGTCTTGAACGGATAGGTCGCGCCGGAGCGGAACGGTTCGCTGCTACCGATGGGTTGCAGCGTGTACGGTCCAAAGATCGACGGATCGGGCTGGCCCAGGCCGGGCTGTGGATAGGCACAGCCCACGCCGTTCGAGGCGCAGTCGTTCGTCGGGCCTAAGACCCACGTGTTGAAGTCGGTGGGGGTATAGACCCACGAAGTGTGGATCAACAGGTTCCGGTTAGCCAAGTCGGCGCTATCTACGTTAAAGAAGTAGTGGCGCCAGTCGCCCGCGCCCTGCCAGCCGCCGCCGTACCAGTTGAAGTAACCATGCGTGAAGCTGTTCTGGTACATCGAGTCGGCCATGGCTGCTTCGCCGCCAAAGGTGATCGAGCCGCCATCGGGCAGTTCGCTGATCACGTTGACGACCACCGGCAGCGCAGACTCATGCGCCGCGTGGTTGGCATCACCCGGATCCTTCATGAAGATGATGCCTTCATACGCGCCGGGTTTGGCATTGGCCGGAATCGTCGCAACCGCATCAAACGTGGCCGCGCTGTTGGCGGGCACCGCCAGCGCATTGGTGCTGACGCTCAGCCACGGGAAGTCGGCGCGCTTGTAGAACTCGACGCCGATCTGGAACGTGGTGGTCTTGACCGTGTGCAGGTTGGCCCGGTGCTGGAAGCCGAAGTAGTAGGCATTACCCATGCGCTGCTTCGGATTGTGCACGATCACCGGAATACCGATGCCGCCAAACTCGTAATCCACGCGGACGTATTCGCCCTGCTGGATGTCACTGTTAGCAAAATCGAGTTGGAAGAAACCGTCATTGTCGACAACGGCCGAATTGCTGTGGTTGACGACGCCGTTGGCGTTCCTGTCCACCCACAACTGGCCGTCGCCGTTGATGTCGGTCCAGTTGTACAGCAACATGCGCCAGCTGCTATCCGCCGTCAAGTTGAGGTCCGGATCGAACGAGCTGTACGGGTGGACGTACCGGACGATCATCACTTCCGCGTCCGCCGGAATCGACGCCGGATCGAGCTTCAGCAGGTAATCGGGCGAGTGGAAATTGAAGGCGCTTTCCAAGCTCTCGTCTTTGGTAGTGAATGTCGTTTGCGTCTTGGTGATCAACTGCATGTACCCGTCGGACAGGCTGACGTTGATGTTGTAGCCCGACGGATTGGTGACTTCGTAGGTCTTGGTGTACATCGAACCGGGCTTCGCCACCTTGGCAAAGTTCAGGTATTCGACGCCGTTCCAATCGCCCACTTGCCATTCATCCGGCGTGGCGTATACGCCATAGATACCGGCGGCGAGATCAGTGGACCGATCGGCGTTGACCACGCCCGCGCCCTGGAAGAACGGGCTGCTGACGGAGTTCGTCGCACCGCTCTTGGCGAGAGTCAGAACCTGATCCCAGGTCGGCCACACGCCGTGGCGTTCTTTGTACGCCTGATAGATCAGCGCCAGATTACCGGCGACTACCGGAGCCGATCGGCTGGTGCCGCCCCACGTGGCCCATGATTCGGCGCCGTTGAAGCCATAGTAGTTGATGCCTTCGTCGCCCGCGCCACGGCCGCCATTGCCCAGCACATCGACGCCCGCTGAGCCGTCGCGATTGGGGCCGTGAGAGAAGAACGAGCTGGGATCGCCGTACATGATCTGACTGGCTTTGGCGATCGAGTCCCAGCCGGTTGAGCCGTACTGGGTGGACGAACCGGCTTTGATGATCGTCGGGCCGGCTTCGCCTTCCTGCGGGCCATAGCCGGGGCCTTCGTTGCCAGCCGAGAACACCCAGACCGTGCTGGGCGCGACCGACATATTCAGCGCCGTGACGAGTCGGCCGATGTAGCCCCAGCCGCCCCACATCTGCCCGAAGCTGCCGTAGCTGTTGCTGGTAATCTGCACTTCGTCGCCAGAGTTGGCGACACCGTCGTAGCCGAAGGCGGCCACGAGGAATTCATCTTCGTCGGTGCCGTTGAAATAGTGGTTGCCAAAGTCCATCAGGCCCACTTGCGGCGCACCGCCCTGCACCATGCCGTTAATGCGGAACGGCTGCGCGCTGGCGCCGCCATTTACCACACCTTGCGCGGCGATGTTAGAGGCGCACTGTGTGCCGTGGGTATAGCCTTCATCAAACGCGCCACTGAAGACCAGGAGCGTCCCGTTGTCGGGGCAGCCCTTCATCGAAGCCGAGCTGTCGGCGCAGGTAACGCCCCACAACCATTCAGCGGTCGGCGGCGGATTCGCACCGTCGCTGACCCACACCAATAGGCCACCGGAAATGTCGGCATAGCCATCGCCGTCCATATCGCGATACACTTCAGGGCTATTCTTGGTGATCGGCTTCTCATCGGTGAAGTCGTAATTGCCGTCCAGGTCAACATAGACCGTATCGTACACGCCCGCCACCAGGGTATCGACGGCGATCACTGCGGGGCGTTCGCCATACAGGTCGAGCAAGTTCTTCTCGGGGAAGCTACCCACGCGATACAGGTTGCTCTTGCTGGTGCGCGGCACGATGTAGTCGTGTGCGACCGCGCTGCCCAGCGGCTTGTACGAAATCTTGCTCTTCTGCGGTTGGCCCGCAATTTGCGAACCGGGCACGGTGGTCTTGGCATCCACCCAGCGCGAGCCATTGAAGCCCGACGCCAGAGCGGTGCTGCCGAGGATCACATCACTCGCGAAGTAATACATCGACACTTGCGAGAAGGCCATCGGCCAGCCATAGTACGGCGAGGCCGGATCGGTTACCCAGGCATAAGTACCTTGCAGGTCGGGGTGACCAAAGTCGATGCCGTCGTCCAGCACACCAACGATGACGCCATCACCCGTGAAGCCTTTGGCCCAGGCGGCCGCCGACTTGTGGCCGTCTTGCACATCAAACCAGCCCTTGGCCTCTGCACCGGCCACCTGGGTCTGATCGTAGGGCACGGCCTGCGAGCGCAACGTTTGCAACCGTTGCAAGCGCTGCATTGTAGTCGGCGCGTTCTGCGCTTCTTTGTCGATCGGCTTATCGCGCTCACCGGTGGTCGAGAAAATGGCGACCACGCCGGTCTCTTGCGCCAGGCTGACGAGATCGTTAGCGGCGACCTGACCGTACACGCTTTGCGTGCCGCCAAAAATCACCGGCCGCCGAATCATATTCACGAAATAGCGGCTGACGTCGGTACCCGCCAGAACGGTGGCATAGACGCCAACCAGATCGCGGCTGCCTTTCTGAACCGCATCACGCAACGCCGGATCGATCTTATCAATTGCCTGCTCCGGTGTAACTTCGCCAACTTCCCGGACTTCATCAGATCGATTGCGATCGGGGCCAGTTCCAGATGTGGGCGCCGCCGCGCCCGTCTCAGCAATGGGCGAAGCACTAAGCGGCATCACGGCCGCCAACAACATCGCTACGACCACAACAACGTTAAACACCACCTGCTTGCTGCGTAGCATACCTGTTTCCTCCTCGTAGATATCGTGCACTGACGAATGGACACGGCCTGCTATCCGGAGTGGCTATGGGTCTTCACCTCCTTGCATCTCCAAATTGGACGACAGGCGAACAAAAAGACAACTCGCCCCCGGTTACAGGGTGCGGCTGCCTGAACTCAACGCAGAACAGATCCAGACAAAATCATTACTGGCCTGATGTTCCTGGTGAGAGTTGATGGATCGTGACGAGCAAAAGGAGCGAAAAAGGATTAGTGCTAAGAACTACAATTAGTGACGGGCTAAGTCAACTAATCAAAAGAGTGTATTTCAAAATGCCTGCATGTGATTCTGCCACAGACCGCAACACCTGTCAACACAAAAAGACCACGGCGGTGTGGCAACCGCCGCGCTGCGGCTCAAACACAATTCCAACTTATAAACGCATTATGCGGCCGGGCGATCGCTTAGTCTGAAGGGGTTGAAATCCGTGTCAATATCATAGTAATCCTCGTGCTCGGCCTGTTTAAGCAGCGCCACCACGCGGTAGGTCAGCGGCGTCATAAGCGTTTCGATGCCCACCTTGAACACGTAATTAGCGACGATCAAACTCAGCGCGATCGCCCACGGGAACACGCTAAACGCACAGGCGATCACCACAAACGCGATCGAATCCACGCCCTCGCCGATCAGCGTGCTGCCGATCGTGCGCGCCCACAGATAGCGGCCCTGCGTACGGACTTTCAGCTTCGCCAATACGATCGAGTTGGAAAACTCACCGATGAGATACGCCACCAGGCTGGCGATGATAATCCCGCCGCTCGATACGCCGCCCAGGATCATATCGTAGGCGGCGTCACCCGCATAGCCTTGCCACGCAGCCTCGCCGGGCAGTTGCCGCACCAGCCATAGCACAGCGCTCATCAAGGCCGCTGCCCCGAAACCAGCCCAGATCACCCGCCGCGATCGCTTGTAGCCGTACACTTCCGTCAGCACGTCGCCAAAGATGTACGAGATGGGAAACAACAACGTGCCTGCATCAAACGACAGGCGCAGCCCCAGCACACTCACGCCCCAATCGACAATTTTGGCCGACGAGGCGATGTTGCTGACCAACAGCACCGTTACAAACAGCGCCATGATCAAATCGAAGTAGCGATAGTTTTTCATGTAGCGTGACTTCCCCCCGTAATCACGGCGATCAATTTGATCTCATCCTCATTGCCCAATACTTCAGAATCCAGCACCAATTGGCCCTGTCGCACGGCGAGGACCGTGGCCGGCGAAAAGCCCACGCGTTCGATTAAGTCGCGCACGACGATCGGGCCGGGCACGTCCCAGTGCTGATCGTGATAGGTGACGCAGATCATATGCTGATTGTAACCGATCAAAGTTGCGCGTCAAGGCGCGGCCCGAGCACGCTTCGCCCCGATTGCTACGAAACGACCAGGAAATTGCGGAGAAGCTTATCTGAAGATGAGGGGCAAACGCAGCCGCCAGGGAGTGGCGCGCAGTACCGCGCCATAGACATCGACACGCCCCCAGCCTGTGAATAAATCCGGGCCGGCGCTGCCGGCATCCGTCGCCGTCTGCGTGATGTAACCCGCCACCCGGCCGGCGGTCAACTCGGGCCAGTTCGCCCACACCAGCGCGGCTGCTCCCGCGATGTGCGGCGCAGCCATCGAGGTGCCGGATTTTGTAAAATAGCCGGTTACCCACGGCCAGGTGCTGTAGATGTCCACGCCGGGCGCGGCCACATCAACCTCTGGCCCGAAGTTGGAAAAAGCAGCGTGCTGATCAAATTGATCGATCGCGGCCACCGCCAGCACGGCGGGATAGGCAGCCGGATATAACACACTGCCGCCGCTGTTGCCCGTGGCTGCAATCACCAGTACATCGTGCGCCTGCGCATACTCGATCGGTTCTTGCAGCACCGGCGAATCGGTTTCACCGCCCAGACTCAAATTGATGATTCGAGCGCCGTTATCGACGGCGTATACGATGCCCGCGGCGATGTCGCTGTACCAGCCGTTGCCATATTGATTGAGGACTTTAACGGGCATCAGGCGCGCAGCCCACGTCACGCCGACGATCCCCACGCCATTGTTGGCAGCCGCGCCGATGATGCCTGCCACATGTGTGCCGTGGCCGTAATCGTCCGTGATGTTGGCATCCTGCCGGGGCACATACGTCGCGCCCGCCCAGGCATGATAGAAATGCCAGCCCTGCACATCGTCGATCTGGCCATTGCCGTCGTCGTCGATGAAATTGCCTGGTGTCTCGCCGGAGTTCGTCCACAGCTGACTGACAAGATCGGGATGATCAAGTTTGAGGCCGGAATCGATTACGGCAATGACGAATGGCGTCGTGTCGGTCACAATGCGCCAGGCCTGTGGCGCGTTGATCTGTGGCAAGGCCCACTGCTGCGCCCAGCCCGGATCGGTGGGTGTGATCACATCAGTAGTCTGTATAGCGTAGTCCAGGTCGGCATACGCCACACGCGTATCACGTTGCAACCGGGCCACGGCAGCGCACTCCTGACCGATCGGCACAGGCACTGACCACAAATTGATCGCAGGCCGATCGACCAGCAGGTGCCCACCGTCAGACCGTTGAGCGGGCAACACCGTATCCCGCCAGCTCACCAGCACGCGGCCCGGCGCATAATCAGCCCCGCACACCCGCTCAGCCAGCGCGATCCGCGCCAACCGGATCGATACGATGATCAGCGCGGCGCCGATGCACCCCATCACCCACAGTCGCTTGTTCAAGTAGGTCCACCGATAGAGAGAAGCCACTGGCCGGGCGGCCAGTGGCTTCCATCAGTTACTGCAACTTGCCCACCGAGATCCGTTACCGCCCGATGAGCGGCAGGTAAACCTTGTTAAGCGCAATGACCTCCACCGACTGGTCACTGCCATAGGGCGTCTGAACGGTCAGTGTGACGGTGTGATTGCCCGGAGTATTGAACGTGTGTACCGGGCTGGTCAACGTGCTGGTCACGCCATCACCAAAGTCCCACAGATACGTCTGCGGCTGGAAGCCGGTTGAGAGGTTGGTGAACGTGATCGGCTGGGAGACCGCCGGATCGGCGCTGGTCAGGTAGCTGGCCACCACGTTGAAGATGCGCACGGTTGCCCAGGTGTGATCGGCCGCTTCATCGATAACCTCAACGCGCCAACCATACTGGATGTCATGGTCGCCCGGATTGCCGGTGCCACCCATGTAGCCCAGGCCGGTGCCGGCGCCGAACCAGTAGCAAGGCAGCGTCCCTGCGGCACTTGAGGCGCAGTCGAAGCGGAACTCGTTGACGGTAGAGCCGGTGCTGACCCCGTCATAGCCCGGCGCCTTGATGCCATAGAAGTCCTTAGCCGGAACCACCGCACTCGAATCCCACTGTTTGGTTACCCAGCGCATGGACGGCGGGTTGTAGCCCGGCCCGCGGCTGATGTATTCCGCACCGGGATAGTAACCAAAGGCGTCGTTGAATTCGTTCGCGGCCGGCCGCCCCGTGAATTGCGAGGTAAAGACCGTGGCCGTATACGGATAGGCGTTGGTCATGGTGAAGGGGGCGGTGTTTTGCAGCGTGAACGGCGCATCACGCATGGCCGACCGGTGCGCCACATTGCCGCCTTCATTGTTGTAGCCGGCTGCGACCATGTTCGGCTCGCGATACGGCTCAGGGTGAGAATCGATGACCAGCATGCGGCCCTTCGGTCCAAAGGCGGGGAAGTCCGTCAGGTAGTTGAAGACTTCGTTGTCGGTATAGGCGTTGTTGTTGTACCACATCAACAACCCGGTGTTGGCCGGACCATAGCGCCAGCGTGAATCACCCAGCGCGCTGTCGTAACCGCCGTTAGCGTTGGTGTTGCGCCACTGGGCGTAGTAGTTATGCGTGACCGTCATAGTGCCCTGATTGCGCGCCCAGCCTTCAGCATAGGTCCACTGGCTGTCGTCTGTTTCGGCGTTGTCAGAGAAGACCGTGGCCGCGCCCGCTTTGATCAGGACGTTGTCAATGAAGGGTCCGGCATAGGTCGTACCCCAGTCCGTCATGTACCAGAAGCGGAGCAGAATGCTTTGCCCGGCATAGGCGCTCAGGCTAAAGGTTTCGGTTTCGTAGGCGGGGAAGTTGGCATTGTAGTCGGTGAAGCCGCAATTCCCGTCCATGCCGTACAGATCACCAACCCAGCCTGAAACGTGGGTGCACGTCGTGTTGGTGTTGGAAATGGTGTCCCACGTTGTGCCGCCGTCTGCTGAGACTTGCACCCACATGAAGTCCCATTCCGTCTCGATGTCGTAAGCCATGTCGAACGTCAGTGTGACGGCGCCGGCGGGCAGAATGACCGGACTGCTCGTCGTCATCATGCTGTTCATCAGGTCGCCCTTGCCGCCCCACCACTGGTAATTGCCAATGGGCTGTACCGACAGTGTGAACAGCTGATCATCCAGCTCGATCTTCACGCCGCGATACACCGGGCCGGCCGCCGTATTGGTGTCAAAGTAACTGGCCTGGCCGAGGGTCACCGTGTAAACCTGAGTCGTGTCGGTGATAACAAACGGATCCAACCAACCCCAGTTATCCAGATGCCACGGATCCGGCGCGGGGGGTTCAAACCCGATCGGGTAACCGGTCCAATCGTCAGCTTGCAGCGCCCAGAAACCGGCCGAGGTTTCGCCTTCGCCGTAGGCATACAGATCATCCGCGCCCAGGTTGTGGGCATATTCATGCGCGAAGACGCCGATGCCGCCATTTTCCGGCATGACAATGTACGCGCCGGCCGCGATGTTTTGCGTGACCGAGTACGGCGGCGTTACCGAGCTGGAGTGCGACCACACGGCCGCTTCGCCATAGAACGAGGCGGGATCAGGTGTGACAAAGCTGTTCTGCACCACCGGATCGCGATTCAACAGCGGAGTGCCGTCTTCCTCGCCGAAGCCGGCATGCACGATCCACAGGCGGTCGATGATGCCATCGCCGTTCAGGTCGTAGTTGGCCCAGTTGAAACCGGGAATGGTATTGCTGATGGCGTTGACCTGATCCAGGGCGTCTTTCACCAGCGTGCGGGCATTGCCCGCGCCGGGGATAACGCCGCGATTCGTGCTGGCGCCAGAGCGCGCGCCCGGGCACTGATCCGCGTCATAGTACCAGGTGGAGTGCGGCACTGGCAGCCACCCAATCACATCGCCCGTGATGGTGTACGTGCCAGACGACAGGTCGCTGAAGTATTCCTTCACCGACTGGCCCATGAAACTTTCAAAGACCGTCGAGTTGTCCTGGCGCGTGTAGCTAATCTCTACGCCGTTGCCGAACATGAAATCGGTGAACCACTGCGGGTCAAAATCCGGCGTCCAGATCGAGTCGCCCGAACGATCGGTGGCCGACAGCGGCTTCTCGATTTGATTATGCAGCGGGCCGGTGTACGTAAACGCCTGGGTCTGGGTAATGATGTTCGAGCAGTCACCGACGACGCCCGTATACTCGGCCGGATCGGCAATACCCAATGGATCCCACTGCGAGCCGGTGGCTGGATTCGACGGCGTAATCGGGGCTGTCCACGTGAACACATCCGTGCCGTCAAATTCAACGAGGATCACCAGCACCCGATCGGTGCCGGTCTGCGCCAATGCGGCCGCTTCGGCCGTCTGGCCGGCTTCCAGCATGCGCTGGCGTTCCAGCATGCGGGCCTTGTCCAGGGGATTGGGTTGATCGATCGGTTTGACGGCCGCCGGTCTGGCTGAGACCTGTACATCGGCGGTGCGCGCGGCGGTATTATCAATCGCCCGCGCTCCAGCCTCGGTGTTCACCGGGTTGACTGCGGCGATGGCCTGATCGCCTGACAGCTTGCCCGTCAGGCGGGCAGGCGTCATCAGCGCCGTTAGCCCCAACACCAAAGCCACAATCACCAGTGAATTCAAAACGACGTGTAGTCTGTGCTGCATGCGAGATTCCTCCTGATAGGATACGAAATTGACTGCAACAAACTACGGGCACATCAACTACAGCTGCTTACCTTCAGTTTACGGCGCGATCAATCTCCTTTCCGTTCCGTTTCAGCCAGGTTACTGTGATGGGGGACAAAGGGGTTTGTACATGAACGATTAACAAGAAGTACGTAATAAATACAAACGGAACTGGATTGATACGCTAAGCGTTCATTCTCACCCTGTCGGTTGGGGATGTCAACGTGACAGACGTCATCTTGTTCCACTGACGAATGTCATAGGGCGTACTACCTGATCAGCGGAGGCCCAGCAATTCTCATTTTGGCAGACGTGCTCCTGACGGATTGCCAAATCCGTCGTCTTAGCCGCTGGATTTGTCAATCCAGCGGGAGCGTTAGATTCAAATTGAGAATTGTTGAACGGAGGCACCCGACAAAAGGAGACTACTCGATGAGGTAACTGAGGGACTACAGAAGTTGCTGAAGGTTGATGCCCGGCCCGGCTCGATAGGCCCTCACCGCTCGGCGAAACCGATCGGGCAGCATGGATCGATCGAGGGGTTGAGGCTCATCGGGCGCAGCAGACTCAATCGCGACGATTCCGACCACCCAGTTGCCGTAATCACATATCGCAATCGGCGAGGCTTCAAGGTCGATATCGCGCGCGAAGATTTGCGCCTCGCGCCCGCGCACGTTGCGGCCAAACACTTCCGAGCGCGGCATGGCGTAACCCTGTTCGGCCAGCCAGTCGAAGACGCGCTCGCCGTCGATGGTCAGCTGACGTTCGGTGACGATGCGCATGGGCGTGAAGATGAAGGGCCGATCGAACAACGCCACACCCAACGTGAGTGGTACTTCGCCCTGCGCGACGATCGCCCACTTCGATCGCTCTGCGACATCCAGCGCACCGTCGCCTGTCAACAGCAGCGCGCGAAAATCATACGCCACGCACACACCGGTTAGAGTGATGGACAGATTGGTCATTGCACTCGCAATATCCGAATAACCCCTGCCGCCTTACAGGTCCGGCCCCGCCGCGATCACTTCTGCCGCGGCCAGGTCTTTGTATTTGCCAAAATTCTTCACGAACAACGCGGCCAACTCACGCGCCTTCTGATCATAGGCGGCTTTATCCGCCCAGGTGTTGCGCGGATTTAGCACCTCGGCAGGCACCGCAGGGCACGCCACCGGAATAGGCAACCCGAAGATCGGATCGAGTTCCGTCGGCACGTTGTCCAGATCGCCGTTGAGGGCCGCGTGCACCATCGCGCGGGTGTAGGCGATCTTCATACGGCTGCCCACGCCGTACGGCCCGCCGCTCCAGCCGGTGTTGACCAGCCACACCTGCGCTTCATGCCGCGCCAGTTTGCGGCCCAGCATCTCCGCATAGACGGTGGGATGCAGCGGCAAAAACGGCGCGCCAAAGCACGTGCTAAATGTGGCCTGCGGCTCGGTGACACCGCGCTCGGTGCCCGCGAGTTTGGCCGTGTAACCGCTGAGAAAGTGATACATCGCTTGCGCGGGCGTGAGTTTGCTGATCGGCGGCAGCACGCCAAACGCATCCGCCGTCAGGAACATGACGTTTTTGGGATGCCCGCCCACGCCTGGAATCACCGCATTGCCGATAAAGTCGATGGGGTACGCGGCGCGCGTATTTTCGCTGATCGTTTCCAGATCGAGCAGCAGCGATCGATCGGCGGGATCGATCGCGACGTTTTCCAGCACCGTGCCAAAGCGTCTGGTGGTCGCGTAAATCTCAGGCTCAGCCGTCGGCGATAGTTTGATCACTTTCGCGTAACAGCCGCCCTCGAAGTTGAACACGCCGTTATCGCCCCAGCCGTGCTCGTCGTCGCCGATGAGGCCGCGCTGCGGATCGGCGCTCAACGTGGTCTTGCCCGTGCCCGACAGCCCGAAGAACAACGCCGTATCGCCGTCTGCTCCGATGTTGGCCGAGCAGTGCATAGGCAGCACACCGCGCTTCGGCAGCAGATAATTCAGCGTCGTGAAGATCGACTTCTTCACTTCACCCGCATAGCGCGTACCCATGATCAAGATCACGCGCTTCGCCAGGTTCAACGCGATGACCGTTTCGGTGCGCGTCTGATCGGCGATCGGATCAGCCCTCATTTCCGGCACATGCAGAATGGTGAAGTCCGGCTTGAAGTCGCCCAGGTCGCCCGCTTCCGGCCGGATGAATAAGTTATTGGCAAACAAATTCGTCCAGGCCACTTCGTCGATCAGGCGCACCCGCAAACGATAAGCCGGATCGGCGCAGGCATGTAGATCGCGCACAAAAATCTCGCGCTCATTCAAATAAGCCAGCGCACGGCGCTGCAGTTCGTCAAACTGCGCCTCGCTCAACGCCTGGTTGTTGCCCCACCAGATGTCGGCCTCGCTCGACGCTTCGCGCACAGTGTATTTGTCGTTGGGCGAGCGGCCCGTGTGCGGTTTGGTGATCGCCAGAAACGGGCCGTCTTTGGTCAGTTGGCCTTCGCCGCGCCGGATGGCCGCCTCCACCAGTTCAGCGGGCGACAGATTCCAATGCACGGTTTTGGTTGGCGCTAAGCCGTGCAGCTCGAGTCCGTACGTACTTTGAATCCCCATGAGTCGCTCCTTGACGAGTAACAAGTGACGAGTGATTCCACCCTCAGTGGTTGATCGCGATGGGCACAGTTTGTAACGGATGAGGCAAGAATAAAACGCTGGTCGGCCGCCCGATAAGCTCACGCGCCCGGTCAAGCCCCGCCTCGATTGAATCGACGGCCATCATCTTGCACGCGGTCACCACTTCGGGGCATTCACTGCCGACGATGATGACGCGATATTTCAACAGCACCTATGCCAGCATGAAGGCGCGTTGCTCGCCGGCGCGGCAGCCGTTGCGGCGAAAATCATCGAGCAGTTGCTGAAAATCGATTGCACTGGCGAGCGCTTCAAAGAAGCGCTGTTCGCCTACGCCCTGCCCCGCGCCTTCCGGGCAGCGCGCCTGAATGATCAGCACGCCGCCTTCGCGCAGCGGCGGCGCGGCGCTCAATCCGATGTACGTTGCGGCGCGGCTGGCCTGATACAGGTTTACGCCCTTTGGGGGATCAACCTTTGTGACAATTAGATCATACAACCGATCGACCGGAACTTCATGCCCCGATCGGGCTATTTTGATCAGCGCGTCATGTACGGCGATCGGGTGACCGGCCCGCACGGCGATGGCTTCCCCGTCGCCATTCAGCACGACGTTCACGACAAACTTCAGCCCGATCGCTGCTGCCGCCTCGCGCACAAACTGCTGAAACGGATTACCCTCGATGCGGCCCAATCGCACGCCGGGCTGATCCAGAAACTGCGGGCCGTGCGTGTACTCGATCGTGCGCTCACCCCCCGCAGCCGATGACGACCGTCTTGCCCCCGCCCGAATAGCCCGCGTATTGATGCGGCTCCACCACACCCGTGGCGATGATGAGATCGCTGTTGAGCAATAGAGG
>JACRBO010000645.1 GCA_016219235.1 Chloroflexota bacterium | reverse complement strand
CAAAGACCTGTCGATCGGGTGGTGGGGTGAAGCGCGGATCGATACGTTGATGAAGTATTCCGATCGGACGTGGACTTTGATGCGCGACTCGGGTTTGAAAATGGTCTTCCTCGGCGCAGAATCCGGCTCCGATGAAACGCTGCAGCGCATGAACAAGGGCGGCAGCGCTTCGACGCAGAAAACGCTGGAAATTGCGGCCAAAATGAAGCAGTACGGCATTGTGCCGGAGATGTCGTTTGTGCTGGGCAATCCGCCGGAACCCGATCGGGATGTGGCCCGGACGATCGAGTTCATCCGCACCGTGAAGCGCGTCAACCCCGCCACGGAGATCATCTTGTACACGTACACGCCTGTGCCGCTGGCCGGCGAGTTGTATGAGCAGGCAAAGGCCGAGGGGTTTGCTTTTCCTGAAACGTTGGAAGAATGGATCAGCCCGGCGTGGGCGGAATTCTCGCAGCGGCGCAGCGCGCATTTGCCGTGGCTGCACGATCCGGTGCGGCGCAGACTGCGCGACTTTCAGTGGGTGATCAACGCCTACTATCCCACCTTGACCGATGTGACGATGTCGAAGATAAAGCGTTCGACGCTGCGCGCGTTGAGCGCGTGGCGCTATCATCTGCGGCTGTACGCCCACCCGATCGAGTTGCGCGCCATCCACAAATTCCTGTCATATCAACGGCCGGAAACGAGCGGTTTCTAAACCATGCGATCGGCTGCGTCGCGTTTCGTCCTCCGCTGGCGCATGGCCGGTCTGTTGGCGCTTCTGTCACTGGTCGGCCTGATTTTTGCCGGGCGCACGTTGTGGCCGGCGCGCTTCGCCACCGCGCATGGTTTTCCGCTGTATTACACCGCGGGCTGGTTGTATGCCACAGGGCAGTGGGGTCCGGCCGCTTATGATGATGAGTGGTTTGGTGATCGGGTCGAGTCTTTCACGCAGAACGGTGTGCGGGAGATTTATGCGCCGGGTCCGCCGCTGCTGGCTGTGTTCTTCGCGTTGTTGGCCGGCCTCGATTTAGCGACGGCGCGTGAGGCATGGGCCTGGCTCAACGTGCCGATGCTGATGCTGTCGATCTGGTTGATCGGTGATGCACAGGCCCGATTTGAAGGCGGATTATGGCGCGCGGCCGGCGCGAGCTTTGCGTTGCTGGCCGCACCGGTGCACGAACATTTTCGCCTGGGACAGGCTTACATCTTGCTGCTGCTCTTATTTGCGCTGGCGTTCTGGCTGGTGCAGCATCAGCATGAAGCGTCGGCGGGCATCGCACTGGGGATGGCGTTTGCGACCAAGTTGAGCGGCTTGCCGTTGTGGTTCATCCTGCTGGCACGCCATCCGCGGCGAACAAGTGTCGCTGCCGTCCTGACCGCCGGGTCGCTGGGGTTGATCGGCGTGGTAGTCATGGGCCTGCCTACCTGGCTGGCCTTCGTGCGAACCCTGATCGAGCGCCTGACCGATTATCCGCTGGTCGCCGTTACGGCTTTTCAATCCACGTCAGGCTTCTTTCATCATCTGTTCGCCTATGATGCGCTCTGGAACCCGACGCCGATAGGGTCACAGCCGTGGCTGGCGAACGTGCTGACCTGGTCGGTCTTTGTCGGAGCGACGATCGCCACGATGCGGCGCGCCAGACGCGCCGTCTTCGATCTGGCTTTTGCAGCCGGCCTGACGTTAAGCGTGATCCTGTTGCCGCTGGCCGAAGAATATCACTACGTGTTGTTGATCCTGCCCATCGCCGTCATGCTGGCCCGCGTCTTGCGCCGTCCCGATCAAATGAGCGATCTTATGTGGCTGACGACGATCGTGTTTTTGATCGGTTGGCCTTTGCCCTATACGGCCCCGGAACTGGCACGCGGCTGGTCGGCGCTGCTGGCCTATCCGCGTTTATATGGCGGCTGGCTGCTGTGGCTGTGGTCTGTGAAACGCATGAACGTGGAGCGAAGTCAATCGTGATTCGTTCGGTCTTCACGCCCCGGTTCCGCCGGCGGTTGATCCTGGTGTCGGCCAACATCGCCAATGGATTGTTGCTGCCGCTGCTCAATCCGCTAATTTCGATCTTCGTCGTGCGACTGGCCTCGATCGAGTTGTGGGGCGAATACGTGGCGCTGTTGATCGGCCTGCAGTTGGCGGCGCACATCATCGGCTGGGGCAACAAGGATTATTTGCTGCGACAATTCAGTTTCAGCCCGGCGCGCCT